>JBKOZG010000395.1:0-4118 GCA_046725775.1 Actinomycetota bacterium
GTTGAAGATGCGTACGGTCGCGCGCTGGAGGTAGTGGAGGGGCAGCGCGACATTCCCCAGCTGTTTCCCGTCCTTCGCGGATTGGCCAGCTTCTACACCCTTCGGGGGGAAATGGAGAAGGTCGTCCAAGTTGGCCGTCAAATACTTCACTTGGCCGAGACTCAAGGCGACCCCAACATGGAAGTCGACGCGCGTCTCTTGCTTGGCGTGCCCCTTGTATTCGGAGGTGATCTGCATGGTGGCCTGGAGCATCTGGATAAGGCCATAGCCTCTTTTGAGCCGACGGGTTACAAGTTCGGCACCTTTCGGCTCGGGATCCATCCAGGTGTCACGAGCTTGATGGTGTCAGCGCTGGCCCTTTGGATGCTTGGACTTCCGGATCGTGCTGCGGAGCGTGAAAGCCGTGCCGTAAGCCTTGCTCTCGATTTGGACCATTCCCTCACGCTGGCCTATGCGCTGTTCCATTCGGGCCTTCTCCACTTGTGGAGGCGTGACCTGGGGACCGTGCAAGACCTCGCTGTGCGGCTGCTGCGGGTGGCGGATGAACACGAGCTGCAGATTTGGAAGGCACTTGGAAAATTCCTGCTCGGCGCGGCAAACACGGGGCTGGGTGCCCCCGAGGATGGCCTGTCACAGATCCGTGAAGGTCTTCAGCTCTACCAGCGCCTGAACACCCCACCGGTGTTTTGGCCGCTGCTTCTGTACTTCCAATCCGGTGCATATGCGCGAGCGGGAAGACCGGCAGAGAGCTTGGGCATCATCGACGAAGCCATCGAAATCGCCGGTTCGGAGCTGACGCTCCTACCCGAGTTCTACCTGCTCAAAGGCGAACTGCTACTCGCGGGCGCGGGGGTGAGCGACTCAGCTGCGGAGTGGTGGCTTCAGCGGGGATTCGACATGGCAAGAGGCCTTGATGCCAGAATGCTGCAGCTTCGCGCCGCGATCAGGCTGAGCCGCCTTTGGCGCGATCAAGGAAAGGCTGGAGAGGTTGGGCGGCCGTTGCGGACTGTCTATGAGACATTCACCGAAGGCTTTGAGACAGCTGATCTCCGGGAAGCCAGTGACCTGCTGTCTAGCCTCCCATAGCGGAAGATCATAGGTCGCTCCCGCCGTTGGCCACAAAGAAGCGATGCGTGGCTCATTCCTTCATCAGCTCACGGACGCGAGGTATTACCTGGTGGCCGAACAGCTCGATGTTGGTCATGAGCGTCTCGTGGGGCAGCCCGCCCGCGCCGTACTTCAGGTCGAAGCGCATGGCACCCAGCGTGCGCAGGTTGGTCGCGATCTTCTGGGCCACAGTGTCAGGGGATCCGACGTACAGAGCGCCCTGGGGCCCGGTCTCGTAGGTGAAGGACTCTTCAGTCGGGATCGCGAAGCCGCGCTCGACAGCCACGAGCCTGATCAACTCGCGCCAGTGCGGCCAGAACTGTTCGCGTGCCTCTTCGTCTGACGGCGCGACGTGGCCGGGTCCGTGCACACCGACAGGAAGAGGCGGTCGGCCAAAGTTCGCGAGTGCCCGTTGGAACAGCGTTGCGAACGGTGCGAAGCGCGCCGGCCGGCCACCGATGATCGCCAGCATCAGCGAGAAGCCGAGGCGGGCGGCGCGAATGACCGACTGAGGGCTGCCGCCAACACCGACCCACGTGGGAAGGCGCCGTCCGTCCTCGAGGTGGGGGACGACGTCCTGGTCCTGCAGCGCCGGCCTAGTCGTGCCCTGCCACGTGACGGGACCAGCTTCGAGCTGTTGAGCGAAGAGCGCGGTCTTCTCCTCGAACAATTGCTCGTAATCGGCCAGGTCGTAACCGAAGAGCGGAAACGACTCGATGCTGGACCCGCGGCCGAGGATGACCTCGGCCCGACCATTCGAGAGGGCGTTCAGGGTCGAGTAGCGCTGGAAGACGCGGACCGGGTCGTCTGAGCTGAGAACCGTGACGGCGGAGCCCAGATGGATCCGTTGGGTGCGCGCAGCGATGGCGGCGAGCACGACGTCCCCGGCGGGCATGGGGAAGTAGTCCGTGTGGTGTTCGCCGATGCCGAAGAAGTCGACCCCGACCTCTTCGGCCAGGACGCCCTCCTCCACCACGTTGCGGATCGTCTGAGCGTGTGACAGCGGCTCGCCGTTGGCGGTGTTCGTGCGGTCACCGAAGGTATCAAGCCCAAGCACCAGTCGGAACGCGGTCTCCGCACCAACAGTTGCTGTCGAGTTCATGGGCAGGTCGGCCATGTCAGGCGCTCCGCCCCGAGTGCTGTTCGGCCAGCCGAAGGGCCTTCTGCTCTTCGGTGAGGCTGTGGACTGCACGCTTGAAGTCCTGGCGGCGCAGCACCACGCCGAACACTGGACCACCGGGTTGCAGTACCCGGCCGCCGCTAAGCGGTCCTACCGGCACGGCGTCGTAGCCGATGCGGTCGACGAATGCACTGACTGTGTTGACGGCGTCGGGATCATCGCCTGCGACACCCAGCGCGCGTCGATCCACCGAGCCGAAGGGTCGGGCAAAGGTCTCGAGCTCGTGGTACCCGACGTGGTTGAGCGTCTTGACGACAGTGGCGTCCTGCAGCCGTACAGCGACGATCACGCTGGTCCCGAGGCGGTCGTCGAAAGCCGGCGGAAGCATGCCGTCGGTGGCTGGCCAGTAATTCATCGCGTCGATCACAAGCTTCTCGGATAGGGCATTCGGGTCCATCCGTAGGAAGCGATGCAGCGGCATCGCCAGTACGACGATGTCAGCTCTGGCGATGGCGTCGACGGCCCATAGCGGTTCGGCTCCGGGAATCAACAGCTGGGTGACCAGAGCGAGGTCGGCCGGGTCGCCAGAGGTAGCGATCGCGACGCTGTGTCCGGCATTGAGTGCGAGCCGTGCGATTACCGGCCCGACGTGACCGGCGCCGAGCACCGCGATCTTGGGTGTGGTGGCGTTGCTCATTTTGTCAGCTCAACTCCGATCATCCTAGGCACTAGGGCTTTCCTATCAACATCGGCGAGACTAGTGTTGTTCCATGGTGGCCCAAGACGCCTCCCCGACCGCTCCCGCCCCGGACTGCGTTGCCGCCGACGCGTCGCTAGTGCGGGCGTTCGACCTGCTCGGCAAGCGTTGGACCGGTGTGCTACTCGGAACGCTGCGCGGCGGGCCGGTGGGCTTCCGGGCGCTAGCTCGGGCGGTCCCCGGCATCAGCGATTCGGTTCTGTCCGATCGGCTGGGCGAGCTGACGGGGGCGGGGCTCGTCGCCCGAACGGTCGCGGAGGGACCGCCTGTGTCGGTGACGTACGCCCTGACCGAAGCTGGTCGCGCGCTGCTACCGGCCCTGGAGCAGATCAGGCGTTGGGCGGAACGTCACCTCACTGCGCGCGCCGTCGGGAGCTCGGCCACGCCGGAACGTGCGCTGCGACGGGAAGGTCGCCGATGAATTCGGACGCGACCGAACTCCTCGCCGCGGCCACCCAGCTCGTGGTCTCCGCGACATAGACAGCGAATCTTGACGCTGATGGACAAGCTGCCAGCCGAATCCCGAGACATGAGTTAGCCGATCAGCTGTTCACCTGACAGCATTCTGGTCGATCGATCGGCGTATGATCTTGCTAATCGACGGCATCACGTCCGCGTTGGACCAACAGCTGGTCGGCCGAGTAGACAACCTCCGGATTCTTGTCCTCATAGTCAAACTGATTGAGAAAGAACCGCATCGCGTTGATACGAGCGCGTTTCTTGTCGTTGCTCTTGATCGAGGTCCACCGCGCATACTCGGTGTCAGTGGTAAGCAGCATCGCCTCCTTGGCCTTGGTGTAGTCGTCCCAGCGATCCAAAGAATCGACGTCCAAGGGGGACAGTTTCCAGCGCCGTACCGGGTCGATCTGGCGGATCGCGAACCGGGTTCGCTGCTCCGGCTGACTGACCGAAAACCAGAGCTTGGTCAGTGAGAAGCCGCTTTCGACAAGTATCTGCTCAAACAACGGTGCATGTCGCAGGAACTGGCTGTACTCCTCGGTGGAACAGAACCCCATCACCTTCTCGACTCCAGCCCGGTTGTACCAAGAGCGATCAAAAAGCACGATCTCTCCAGCAGTTGGCAGGTGAGCGACGTAGCGATGGAAGTACCACTGACCACGCTCTGTCTCTGTT
>JBKOZG010000055.1:0-6715 GCA_046725775.1 Actinomycetota bacterium
CGAGTGCTCTGATCCGTCGATTGGCCGGGCCGTCGCTGTTGGGAGGTGATCCTGGTAGTAGGCCAGGTGCGTGAACGGCACTTCCGGGTCGTCGCGACTGTGGTACAGGTAGATCCTCGATGCGGGCAGCCTCGAGCCAACGTCGTTCGGTACCGCGAATTCGTCGTACGCCCAGCCGCCTGGCCCCCAGTTGGGAACCGATACAAGGAACAAGCCCGGGACAGGCTTCCGGTACGAGCCCTCCGCGAGGTACTTCAGCAGGACGGAGCCGCCGAACGAGTGGCCGACGAAGATCACCTTTCTATCGATCGCCTCGAGCTCCTGCTCAATGCGATCCCTCCAGGGTTGGTAATGGGGATTGTCCGCATCGGGCATCTCCGGGGCGATGAGACGGTAGTCGGCACCCAGCTCGTGGGCCAGGTACGCAGCGAGCCGGCCGCTACTCTCGGGTTCGTGCATGCTCCCGGCGCCCTGGACGAACAGGACCGGTTGGCTGTCCACGGCATGTCCTCATCTCGTTGAGTTCCGGTGGCTTTCGATAGTAGGACCAGCGTCGCCTGCAGGAGGTGCCCGACCCGGTCCCCGGACCGCGCGACGTGGTCGTCGGTCGAGGCAGTCGGGATCTGCGGCACCGACATCCACGTGCTGGACGGGGATTTCGCGCCGACCGTCTTTCGGTCATCGGGCCACGAGATCTCCGGTGTGGTGGAGGTGGTCAGGGACGAGGTGACTGTACGACGGCAGACGTAGTCGACTCCTGGCTACTGCCGCAGGGTGTGTGCCAAGAACTGCTCGAGGCGGAGGTGAAGCACATCGGCGGTCAGTTCAGGTCGGGCCACCGTGAGCGCGCGGAGAATCGGCTGCGGGTCGGGCAGGAAGCCGAGGATGTCGCTGACCGCCCAGAATCGCTGCGCCTCCGGGTTCGGATCGACTGTCCCGCCGTGCCGGGCGTACGCCTCGCTGAACTCGTACGCCTGGTCGAGGCTGTGCAGCACGGCTAGGTTCGTCCGGGAGTGGGTGACGTCAAGGTCGGCCGGGCCCCAAGAGGTCTCCGCCCAGTCGATCAGGCCGGTGATCTGGTCGCCGACCCACAAGACGTTGCCGGGGTGAAAGTCGCGGTGCACGAGCCTCGAGGGTGTACCAGGCAGGGGGCCCGCGTAGAGCTCGAGCGCCCGCCGCCAGAGGTCACGATCCCGTGCCCAGACCGGCACCACGGGTTCTGGGGGTACCCAAAACTCGTACCGGCGCGGACGCGCGTCGGGCGACACGACCGTCGCGTGTAGTACCGCGGCGGCGTGCGCCAGCTGGTCGATCGCGGCCGAGGACAGCCGATCCAGCCGAACCTGACCCGGCAGCCAGGTCGTCAGGTTTGCATAGCCACCGGCCTCGACACCGGTGGAATCGCTCGCAATCAGCCTCGCCACCGGCAGGGGTGAGCCGACGAGCAGCCGCGCCGCTATCGCTTCGGCAGTAATGTGCTGGCGGCCTTGCTCACCCCAGTCCTCCTTCGTCTGGTATCGCAGTACAACCGGGTCGCCGGAGGAGAATCGAACGTGATAAACGGTGCCGGTGCGACCGCCGGAGACCGGCGTGATGGAGGCGATAGGGCGGTCGAGCTGGTTCTGAGCCCAGACATGTGCTCGCTCGGGAACCACGCGTGCAGGCTACAATCCCCCGGGCTGCCGTACGCGATTACGCGACGCACATTGTGAGCCATGCCGCCGAGAGGCGCACGCAGCGGCGGCGGAACGGCGTAACGACCGGTGACGTAGTGTTCGTCGTCGAAGGCAACCGGCACTTCGACTCCTACCTGATGTCGCTGTGCCCGATCATCGTCGGATCGGTCGGGTTCCTCTCGGTGACGACGTCCCTGCTCGCCGAGCCGCCGAGGACCTTCATCAGCACCATCAGGGGGAGGTGAGCGTGGATTGGCGGCGCACATCGGGGCGTCCCCGGGCGCGTGGATAAGCTTGCCCAGCGCCCTCGACGAGCTGCCAGGCACATGAGAGGATCACATGACGACGACGAGCTTCTATGGCGTTGACGTGGATGTGCCAGTCGGGGCGGAGACAGCACCGACGGCCGAGGTCCTCGAGATCTTCGATATCCTCAAGCCACGCGCCTCGATGACGCCGCTCATCCGCATCGGCGGCGACCAGGACGGGGCATACCTCGTACCGGATCAGCTGGATGGAATCGCCGCGTGCTTCTCGCCCGGCGTGAACAAGGTCAAGTGCTTCGAGGACTTCCTCAGTGACCGCTACGCGATCAAGTCCCACATGTGCGACTTCTCGTGCGATGTCGGGGACTTCAAGACGCCGCTCAAGATTGGGATGCAGACGTTCCTGAAGAAGTGGCTCGATGTCGTCCCGGGCGAAGACAACATCAGCCTCGAGCAGTGGATCGACGCACACGCCGCCGAGGGCGACCTCTTGCTCCAGATGGACATAGAGGGCGCCGAGTACCGAAACCTCCTGGCAACACCCGACGAGACCCTGGCGAGGTTCCGCGTCATCGTGATCGAGGTTCACGGTCTCAGGCAGATGCTGGATGCCGCGATCCTTCGACAGGTCATTGCACCGTTCTTCACGAAGCTGGGACGCCGCTTCACCTGCGTTCACGCCCACCCGAATAACTGCTGCGGCGAGTTCACGGTACCCGGCACGGACGTACGCATCCCCAACGTTCTCGAGCTCACGTTCGTGCGCAGCGACCGGTTCGCCCCAACGCCGAACGCCGTGCTGCTGCCCCATCCCCTCGACATCAGCCGCAACCTGCCGCGCAAGCCCCCGCTGTTCCTGTCCGATGCATGGTGCGACTACGACAGGCCACTCGCGTCGCGGGTCAAGATCATCGAGGACACGCTCGACTACCGCGACGCAATGGGCGGGTTCAGCGCCCAGTCCGAGCTGTCTGGCGTTCTCGCCATGACGATGCAGAGTCTGCAGACGATCAGCGCCAAGTCGGCGACCAGCGAGCACCCGGGCGACGGAGTGGTCGAAGTCGCCACCGGTCGCCCCTACCTGCTGAGCTCAGCCTACGGACGGACGAGCAGGGTCGGCGTCGTCCAAGCGCACCGCAACTACTTCTTCCACACCGACTTCGGCAAGGATCAGTTCATCAGGGTGGATCTCGGACGCTCGCGCGTGGTGCGTCGAATCGAAGTGACGAACCGCCGCAACGGCTTCCAAGCTCGCGCGAAGTTCGTCTTCGTCGCCCTCGCCGAGACCGATGAGGCGACGATCACCCCGAACGTGTACCCGATGTTCGCCGCCGGTCCGCTGGCCATCGACGCGTGGATGGAGTGCGGCATCGATCTGCCGGATGTCGTGGCGCGGTTCATCACGATCACCTCACCGATCAACACCGCACTCCACTTCGCCGATCTTCGGATCTTCGCGGTGAGTGAAGCCAGCCCGCCAACGGTTCATGCCAGCCTCTCGCCGAGTGGCGCTGGCGCAGTCGTGGACGGAGCACGCCGGATCGCCCGGCGCATCAAGGCACGCGTGCGACGTTCCCGTCGGCCGAGGTCGTAACTGTCGATTCCTTACGGCTGAGGTCAGCCGTCCGCTGCACGCGAGGTGTGAACGCGGAGGCACTCCCGCACCGAGTCGCGCACCCGCTTGGTCGGCGCGAAGCCGAGCCGTGCCGACGCTTTGGCGATGTCCGGGATACGAATCTTCACATCGTCGCTGTAGGTCGGAGTCGGCGTGAAGGCCAGCGGTACGTCCGTGACGGACAGAAGTCCCGCCGCCTGGGCCTCTTCATAGATGATCTGCGCGAGCTCGCGCATCGTGGTCGGCTCCGGGTTGCCGAGGTTGAAGGCCTCGTCGTCAGTGGCCGGATCGAAACTCCACTTTGCGATCGCCGCGGCGATATCATCGATCCACGTGAAGCAGCGCACCTGCTCACCGTCGCCAAGCACAGTGATCGGGTTCCGTCGCTCGTCGACGATCATCCGAATGAAGTCGGCGAACACGTGGCTGAACCCCTGTTCCCGCTCAGCTCGCTCGTAGGGCGTGATGATGTTGAATGGCCGCCAAACGACGTACTTCAGGCCGTACTGCCGGGCGAACGCCATCGAGAGTCGCTCGCCGGTCAGCTTCGACAGGCCGTAGTCCGTCGCCGGAATTGGTGCCTCGAAGACCTGCTCCTCCGAACTCGGGTGACTCTCGACACGCTCGAACACAATGGACGAGCTGATGTAGGCCACCTTCGGGATGCCCGCACGCTGCGCCGCCCACAGTACATTCTGGTGCAGTGTGACATCGTGGCTCAGGATGTCGGCTGGGTACTGGTGGAAGCCGCCGACGCCGAAGATCCGAGCGGCTGCCTGGATCACCGCGTCCCTGCCCGCCACGCAGGAAGTGGCGAACGCCGGGTCGGTGAGGTCGCCCATCCGCAGTTCATAGGCACGATCACGCTCGATCACCCCGTAGCGGAAGAAGTTGTCGACGCCGATGACCTCATGCCCCTGCTCCAGCAGATGAGGAATCACGGCCTGCATGAGCGAGCCCTCGGAGCCCGTCACAAGAATGCGCATGATCGGTGCTACTCCTCGGATGTCAGCGGGCCGCTGCGGGCGCCATCACATTGCCGGCCCGATAGATCCCATCCGGCGAGGCTGATTTGGTTGCCGGCCAGAAGTTCCAAGCGTCGACCACGATGCAGTCGGGGTTGTCGACCAGCGCCAAGAGTGCGTCGAGGTCCTTGAACTCCCGGTGCGGGGTCATGAGGATGAGCGCATCGACGCCGCAGAGTCGGGTGAGATCGGTTGCCTCGGGCACATAGGGGTCGACCGCCACGGGTTCAGCGTTGATCCCGCGGACCTGTTTGATCAACTTGTAGCTCAGGCTGTGGCGTGTGTCGTCGCAGTTGGCCTTGAAGGCGAGGCCGAGGATGCCGACGCGTTGGGGCTTGGCGATCGCGGTCAGGCGATCGAGCAGGTAGCGCGGCATAGACTCGTTGACGCGGAACGCATTGGCGATGATTTCCGGGTAGCTGATGTGCTCGGTGAGATAGTAACCGTCCTTGTACAGACATGGCCCACCGACGTTCGGCCCTGGGATCGGCAGATTGAGCCTCGGATAGTCCTCGTTGCACGCAGCGATGACGGCGTGGGAGTTCGCGCCGTACGTGTTGCAGATCATGTAGAACTCGTTCGCCATCGCGAAGGAGACATATCGCGACATGTTCGTAATCAGCTTCCCCAGCTCAGCCTCAACCGGCTTCATCGCGATGCACCGCTTCGCGATGAACCGGCTGAAGAACTCCTCCGCGCGGACGAAACTCGACTCAGTGAACGCGCCGACCAGCTGCGGCAGGCTCTGGATCTCCTCGACGGCTCGGGTCTGCAAAACCCGCTCCGGAGCGAACACGAGGTGAAAGTCGACGCCTTCGGTGCGCCCGCCTCCCCTCTCCAAGACGGATCGCAGTAGTTCGGTCGTTCCCGGCGACACGGTCGAACGAAGCACGATGAGCTGACCATGAGGGATGTGCCGTGCGTGAGCGCCGAGCAGGTCGATCAGGGGGTCGATGCGTGGGTTGAGGTTGTCGTCGATGGGTGTTCCGACGATGATGACGATCGTGCCGGAGGTGGCCAGACTCGCGCTGTCGTCGGTGAACCTGAGATTCCCTCGCGCCAGCCCCCGATCCAGCAGCTCCTTGGCGCCGTGCTCGACATAGGGCACGACACCGGCGCTCAGCTCGGCGTTCAACTCCGTGTTCTTGTCGATGCCGAAGACGTCGTAGCCCGCCTCTGCCACTACCACTGACAAGGGCAGTCCGATGTGGCCACCCGCCCCTACGATCGAGACCTGACTGGTGTTCACGACCATCGTCGCAGCTCCTCGCTGTTCGTCGGCCGGATCAGGTCCGGCGCTCGGGCACTCATACTCGTGCAGAGGCTAGCGTGTCGATAGGCCGAACGGGTCAAGGGCGGGCAACGCTTGCATGTTCGCCTCATGGAGGAGAAGGACGTCGACGACTGCTTGTCGGACCCGAGTTCCGACTTGCGCGGGCATGGTTTGGCCCCAGTGGGCCAGGTTCCGTGGCTGGCGCGAGTCTTGGAGGTTGTCACGAGCGTCGGCGATGTCGCCAGGTGAGATGGCTCGCAGTACGTCGCACGGCTCCCTTGGGTCAAGGACGTGCACTCGTCCACGAGCGTCAGCAATCAGTCCATCCGGTGGCCTCGCACGTCGACGTCGCGTGAGACGCATCGAAGTGTCGAACAGGGGGCGATGGCTATTGGGAGCTACGGAGGTACACCGACCACACCCTCTCCGGCGGCCGGTCAGTTAGGCCGACAGTGTTCCGATGTACAAGACCGAAACTCTCCCACGCCGCTTTGGGCGGGTGCGGGATAGCCGTACCGAACGTCCACGTTCGGTACGTCACGATCATCTCGCCGGCGCACACTGCGCTGAACTTCTCGGATCTGAGGGGTACGCCTGGACGAAGGCACGCCACTGGCCCCGCGCCCCGGCGGACGGGCACCGACGTGACCCGGCGAGCCATCCAAGGGCATGAAAGGCCCTTGTCGCCGCGTGTGCGATTCAGGCCCTGGGGGTCAGACCCATCGGCGATAAGGTCCTGGGTAGTGGCTTTCTATGTTTTCGACGCCTGCCCGATGTTCGATGTTCCGATCACCGGGCTGGTCCATGTCGGCGCCAATCGTGGCAGCGAGTACGCGACCTACTGTGTGAGAACGCATGGC
>JBKOZG010000217.1:0-5736 GCA_046725775.1 Actinomycetota bacterium
GGCGAAAGGTATGTCTCGCGGCCCGCCCGGCGGCGGTGGAGGCGGAGTCAATAGCGCTCCCCATGCCCTTGGCCATCGAAGGAGGTGGAGTTTAGTGGTCTTAGGACCAACGAGGAGCATCCTCTTTAGCTCGAGACAGCAACATCCACCGAGTAGGGAGGAATGCTGTGGTGCGGTCCACCAAGAGAAACTCGAACAAAGACGTAGACCGTCCACCTCACGACCGCAGCGAAGATACCGTCGAGCCTTTCATGGATGACGACGAGGTCGTCGTTGAAGGTTTCCAGCGAGTCTCCGTACTCGGCCTCGAAGTGATGACGCTCGATGGTCCCCTCAGAGTGCGAACACTAGGGAAACTGGAAGACGAACATCAGAGAGACCATCGACGCGGATAGTCGGCCAGCGACGAGAGACGCCGACCAGGGACCCCAATACGCATGCGGGTGCAGGAGACAACCAGACGGGAAGAACGATCGCGCACGGACGCGTGCCCAGAAACCCTCCGTGGAAACCTTTTTGTGTGTGAGCGAAGCTGCTATGAGACTAGCTCGCTTCAGTTTTTTAGTAGGACCTGGCTGTTCAGTGGGCAGCGGCTGCTCAGCTCGCTTTAGCAGGTCCGTGCGGATATATGCACGATTTTTTGAAAGTGATCTCGCTATCGCAACTCTCCCCGATCCACACATGTAGCCGATGCACCAGTCGAGCTGCTGCCGAGCATCCGTAGATGCTTGTCGATAGCGCTCGAGCTCATTTTCGAGCTTACGAATCCGAGCCCTTCGCTGTACGTCCTCCACGCTTCGCCGCGAGTCCTCTGCGCTCCGTGGCCGAGCATGGTCCGTCGCCGTCGTCATTGTTCCTCCAGAAAGATCTGGTGGTGCCTCGAGCGCCTCAATATCCATCCTAATGACTCGTATGTCGCCGGATTCTTCCGCCGCCTCGATCTCTAACTGCGCTTGGGAGATTGCCGCATTCAAACTGGCATCGACAAACACCCTGTCCTCCTCATTCAGCAGCGGCGAATTTGAGTACTGTCACAGCCGCCTGCCTGCCTCTATCGCCGCCAGCGCCGTGTGCGCCTCGCCGAACAGCCAAAGGACGGCAGTCGCCGCGTCGGCAAGCCGGCGCGGATGCAGGATGGTCGGCTTGACGGGCCAGCGGATGATGACGACCGCCGGTGTTTCGTCTGCCTCGACGAGCTCGACCGTCACACGGTCGGATGCGTTGATCTCGCTCGAGGCCAGTTCTGTAATTTGGGACATTGGAGTCTCGCTTCCTCACTAAGTGGGATTCCTGGCCCGGTCGGCGTTCTTGAGCGCCGCCGGGCCGCCTAGGGTTTTGGGAGCGAATCTGAATCGCACGTAGATCACACGCCGCCGAAAAGAGAAGCGCCGCCGACTGGTTTCGCACCTAGTCAAAAGCGCTTTGCAGTGGTGGGCGATACTGGATTTGAACCAGTGACCTCTTCCGTGTCAGTGATCTCTGGCGGGCACAACGACGCGCCGGTAGGGGTAGGTGAGGTCCGTAGGTGTACCCAGATGATCGCCGAGTGCCGGACCAATTGACTAGCAGTCTGACTGGCAGCGCCCTCGCCAGCGGGACCGCTCGTGACGACGCCGCTTCAACTGTCCTTGCCTATTTCTTCCCTGACGCGGCTTCCATAATCGACGCGCTCGCAGATCGCAAGAGCTCAGCGTTCCAGCGTGGGATCGAAGTTGGCGGTGGTGTCGGTGTGAGGAGTGACGGTTCCAGCGTTGCCATCGACAGTCACCCGCTGGCCTGGATGCAGGCGTATCGTCGCGTCGCCGGTGGCGACGACGGCGGGGATTCCGTACTCGCGGGCCACCAGCGAGGCGTGGGCGGCGAGGGTGCCGCTGTCGGTGACGACGGCGGCTGCGCGGGCGAACAGAGGCGTCCATGCTGGAGCGGTGGCTTTTGCGACAAGCACATCGCCGTCGCGGAACTCGCCGAAGTCTTGCGGGCCCTGCACGATGCGTACCGGTCCGGTAGCGCGTCCCGCCGATGCGGGGTGTCCAACGATGACGTTCTCGCCGACTTCTCGCTCACCACGGGCCTCCTGCACGGCGCGGCCGATCACATCCCCGATCAGCCGAACCGGCTGCCCGAGCGTCAAGGGCGCGGCGAGGTCGTGTTGGCGCTGCCACAGGTATCGGCGCTCCCGCACGAGGTGAACAATCGGCTCACTCTTCCCAGCCCGAAGGATGGTGGTTACTTCGTCGCGGTTGCAGAAGAACACATCATCGGCCTGTTCGACCGCACCGGTGGCGACCATGTATTCGCCTAGTCGTCGGACACAGGCACGCAGGGCCGGCCATCCGAGGGTGAAGTCGCGGGCCTGTTCCTCTCGGATGACCGCATAGCGCTGATTGACCTGCAGCAGCTCTTGGAACTTGCTGAGCAGCCGTGGCCGACCGACAAGGGCGTTCCCGCACGTTTGCTCGGCCGTGGCGCGCTGCTGGGCTAGCCGCGTATGCCGCTGGTCGCCGTTGGTCAGTGGTATATCCGCGGTCAACATTTCGGCGACGACTGGGTGGTACCAGTCGACGCTTTGCACTGCATGGGCTGTGCTGACGGGTTGGGTGCCGGGCAGTCCGCGTAGCAGCACCTGCGTGCCGCCCTTCTCCTCTGAGAGCGCCTGGGTTAGGTGCTGACGGCAGAAGCGCATCAGGCAGGCCTCCATCTTCCAGGCCGAGCCGCCGACGATCGCCAGATACCACAGGTAGATGCCGGCTTGCCGGCCGAGCTGGTCGACCAGCCCCGCCAACCGGTCCGGGGTGGCCGTTGGGGCCTCAACTTGCGCGTCGGTGGCCAGCTGCCGGTAGGCGGGCACGTGGTTGTTTCGCCACTGGTGGTCCAGGTCGGACAGTACGGCGCGATCGGCAGCTGCTGGGTTCCGGTTGACCCGGATCAGCGCGTTGTAGAGGATCCACATTGCTTGGCCGCGGCCCTGCCATAACACCCGGCTCAGCAGTTTGGGTGTTGGAATCGGAGGGGTGTTGTAGTACCAGCCGTTGACGAGGGCGTATCGGAACGGCACTCGAATCCCGACGGTTGCTTGCATGCCGTCGAGGTACCCGTCTTCCAAGGCCGGCAGCAGCCAGGTGGCGAACAGCGGGGTGACCGCCTCAGGCAGCCACTCGCCGAGCCGGAAGTTGCGCGACCACAAACCCGTGCCCGGCGCGGTCCATGACACCGGCTCCGACAAGGCCGTCATCGGCCGCGCCTGCAAGAGCCACAGCCGGCCGTCTCGGTCGATCGCCCACTCGATGTCTTGCGGCCGGCCGAAGCGGTCGGCGATCTTGCAGGCTAAGTCCGCCACCGCCTGTGCCTGCCGGGCGCCCAGCACCTTGCCGCCGGCGGGTATTGGGCGGGACCTCCGGGCATGCCGCGTGGTGACGGTCCACTCCTCGCCGACCGCTTCACCAGACACCAGCCGATCCCCCAGGCCGGGCACGGCGGTGACTAAGGCCTGATCGGGGTCGCCGCTGAGGGGATGGACACTGAAGGCCACGCCTGCAGCTATCGGGTCCACCATCGCCTGCACCAGAACAGCCATCCCGGGGGCCGTGCCGTCACCGTGCCGCTGGTGGTATGCCGAAACCCGCTCGGCGGTAGCGGCGGCGAAGCACCGCCGCACCGCCTCGCCGAGGCCCTCGACAGGGACGTTCAAGTACGTTTCGTAGAGGCCGGCGTAGGAGGCATCCGGCAAATCCTCCGCCACAGCCGAGGACCGTACCGCAAGCAGCGGCGTCCCCAGGCTGGCTGCCGCCGCCTCCAGCGATTCCTCCCATCCGTCATAGTTCAGCGCTCCGGCCGTGACGACCTGGCCGGGCGGGACAGGAAAGCCGGCCGCGACCAACTCGCCCAAGACACCGGCCTTGCCGCCTACCCGTGCCCGGTCGGCGGTAGTCGCTTGGGCCAGATCGAAAACCTCGGTGATTGTGTCCATGACATACCTCATAGGTAGTGTTACAAAGTATTGTGTTGCTACACTACTAGTGCTGTGCTGAAAAGCAAACGTCTAAAGGAGAAGACGCCAGTGCTGCCGATGCGACCAGAACTGCTCAAAGGCCACCTCGACACGCTCCTGCTGGCCGTCCTCGAACCGGGTCCACAACACGGGTACGCCATCATCGAGTCGCTGCGCTCCGGCAGCGACGGCGCCCTCGATCTGCCCACCGGCACCGTCTATCCCGCGCTACACCGGCTAGAACGCGCCGGGCTGATCGCCAGCGACTGGCAAACCGTCGGCGGACGCCGCCGCCGCGCCTACCACCTGACCCCGGCGGGGGACGCCGCGCTCGGCGAGCAGCGCGCCGTGTGGGACCAGTTCTCCACCGCCGTCACCGCCCTCCTTGGGAGGCGAACATGGCCCGCCACCGCCTAGCCACCAACACCGACACGCGCCGCCCGGAAGACGCGCTCGCCACCTACCTATCCGATGTCGCCGCACAGCTATACGGGCCACGCCGCCGCCGCGCCGCAATCCTCGCCGAACTACGGGACGGCCTCGACCAGGCCACCGAAGACAACATCACTGCAGGACTAGCACCCGACCAGGCCGCGGCGGCGGCGATCACCCAGTTCGGAACCCCACAAGCCGTCGGCGACGCGTTCAGCGGCGAACTGGCCACCGCCTACGCCCGCCGCGCCATCGCCTTGTTCATCGCCACCGGTCCGCTCGTCGGAATCTGGTGGCTGCTCCTGCTTCAGCCAAGCCCATGGCGCACCGGCCTGATCGCCCTCCTCGCGGCCATCCCCGTCCTCCCACTGCTCATCATCGCGATCGCCACCGCCGGCGGAACCCTGGCCACCACTGGGCGCCTGATGCGCTGGCTGCCCGAAACCGGCCCGCACGGCGCCCTAGCCGCCAGCACCGCTATCGCGATCCTGTGCATCATCGCCGACCTCACCATGATCACCATCTTTATGGTGTCGAGCACGGCGACACGGCCACTCGCGGTAATCGCCATCGCCGCCAGCATCACCCGCATTGCCTGCAGCATCACCACCCTGCGGCACGCCACCCGGATGCAAAAACCGGTCACGTGACATGTTCGCGACCGCCAAGCAAGAGCAACGGTCATGACGCTTGCTAGTGAGATCTTCGGCCTGCCCAGCCCCGACGCGGGGCCGGTCTTCGCCACGGCGCTCGTTATACACATCCTGTCCGGGCTGACCGCCGTCATCGCCGGGGCGCTCGCCGCAACCGCCCGGAAGCGACCCGGACGCCACCCACGTGCTGGACGGGTCTACCTGTGGGCGCTCGGCGGTGTCTTCACCACCGCCACCACCATGGCCATCGTCCGCTGGCACGAAGACGCCCACCTATTCGCCATAGCCGTTGTCGCGTTTGGCCTCGGCCTGCACGGCTTCCGCGCTCGCCGACGCCACCGCCCAACGACGGTCTACCTCAGCCCGAGAAGCGAGGGGTCGCTCTGACTGCCGGGTTTCGCCTTTGCCTACCGGCGACGATTCGGCACACTCCGAGCGAGTCGTTGCGAAGCGGAGCGTCGGGTATCGCTACCTTCCCCTGAATGTGAATCACGATCGGCTTCGACAGGGCGGAAATGGCCCCGTATTGGGTCACTGGTGATGCGATATGGGGCTCGCTGATCGAGAGGTCTCGGTCGGCAGCCGGCCTGTCGACACCAGCCGTTGGGCCACGTCGCCGATCTTGCTTTGGGTGTCGCGGGCGGCTCGGCGGAGCCTGTCGAA
>JBKOZG010000325.1:0-3449 GCA_046725775.1 Actinomycetota bacterium
TTCCGAGTGAGCTGAGTGCTCGGGTGGCTGATGAGGCGCCAACCCTTGTCGAACGGGTAGTGATCCGCGGGGCCAACCACAACGACGAGGTCATGTTCGGGCCGCCCGTGGCGGACGCGGTCGCGCGGCTCGCGAAAGCAGTCGCGTGACGGCGCGCCGAAGCCGGGTATCCATCGGCACGGTCGAGGGACATGTCTGACGGGGCTATTTGAGTGGTAACCGCGGCATCCGTATCAATGCCGTCTGCCCCGGAACGATCGAAACGCCGATGGTGACCGAGATGATCGCCAAGGCCGAGCTCACTGTGCCCGACGCCGTGGCCAACCAGCCGATCGGCCGCCTCGGCCGCGCCGATGAAATCGCCGCCGCCGCGCTATGGCTTTGCAGCCCGGGCGCCAGCCTCGTCGTTGGCGCTGCCCTCCCAGTGGACGGCGGCTACACCGCCCGCTGACCAGGGGCGCATGCCCGGGCGTACTTCCGTCCAACTAGCGACAGTCCTCTGACGTCGGTGGTGTTAGGTTCGGCGGGAGTACCGACTCTCTTGGCCTGATGCGTGACAGGAGGCCCTTGTCCATCCGAGTCCGGCTCGTGCTGGCCAGCACGCTGATGCTGCTCTTGGAGCTGTCGCTGATTCGGTGGTCGAGCGCCCAGGTGGTCCACCTCAGCTACTTCAGCAACTTCATCCTGCTGGGCTCGTTCCTGGGCATCGGCCTCGGCTTCCTGCGGGCCAACCGACCGAAACGTAGGCCGCCGTTCTATTCGATCGTGGCACTGCTGGCCTACGTAGGCTTCCTGTTTAGGTTCCCGGTGGCGGTCAATCGCGACCAGGAGTCGGTGATCTACTTCACCAGCCTGAGCACCTCCGGACCGCCCATCTGGGTCACCCTGCCGGTGATCTTCCTCGCGGTAGCTGCCATCATGGCTGGCCCAGGCGAGCTGGTGGCCGACTGTTTCTCCCAACTGCCCCGACTGGACGCCTACCGCTGCGACCTGATCGGCTCGCTGATCGGCATCGCCGGCTTCACGATCTGCGCGTTCACCGGTGCCCCGCCACTTGTCTGGTTCCTGTTAGTCGCCGCGTTGTTCGTGGTGCTGCTCGCGGGGGCTGGTGGAGTCATGACGATCACCGTGCTGGCTGCCACAGTGGCGATGTTCGCTTACCCGCTGATCAATGCGACCGGGGTCTTCTGGTCGCCCTACTACCGGGTGACCAGCTTCGCCCAGTCCGACGGCAACAATGGGACCCAGTGGCAGGTCTACGTCAACGGGATCCCACACCAAAGACTGACCACGGCGGCGACCCGGCTGGATCAGGAACCGTTTTACGACGAGCCATATCGGCGGGTCACCAAACCACCTGAGCAAGTGCTGATCGTCGGCGCCGGAACCGGCACCGATGTGTCTATCGCACTGTCCCACGGGGTTAGGCAGGTCGACGCAGTCGAGATAGACCCGCGGCTGCTGCGCTTCGGGCGAGAACACAACCCGGACCGTGCGTACGACGATCCTCGGGTGACCACCTACGTCAACGACGGCCGCGCGTTCCTGGAGCGGACGGACAAGAAGTACGACCTGATCTTGTTCGCGTTGCCGGACTCACTGACCTTGGTGTCCGGCGCGAGCGCTCTGCGACTGGAGAGTTATCTGTTCACCGCGGAGGCGATCCAGTCCGCCCGCGAGCACCTCGCCCCAGGCGGGGCGTTCTCCATGTACAACTACTACCGCGAACAGTGGCTCGTGGACCGATTGGGGAACACGCTGGCCACCACCTTCGGCCACTCACCGTGCCTGCTGTCCAGCCCTGAGGCGATTTCGCTGGCAGTGTTCGTGATCGGCGCGACGCCGGCTGACCAGCGATGCGAGACGACCTGGGCTCCGACCGGTACGCCGCCTGAGCCGTCCACCGACGACCGGCCCTTCCTCTACGTCGCCGAAGGCACCGGCTTCTTGGGCATCCCGACGATCTATCTGGCCGCGATCGGCTTGATCATCCTGTTCAGCGTGCTGGCCATCGGTCTGGTCGGCGGTGTGGGTCAAGCTCGAACGATGTGGCAATACCGCGATCTGTTCCTGCTGGGAGTTGCCTTCATGTTGCTGGAGACCAAGAACGTCACGGGGTTCGCGCTCTATTTCGGCACCACGTGGTTGGTGAACGCGCTGGTTTTCGCCGGCGTACTGGTCGCCGTACTCGCGGCGGTAGAGATCACCCGACGCTTCCGTACGCCGCCGTTGCGGCTCATGTATTTCGTTCTGTTCGGCAGCCTGGCCCTGGCCTGGCTGGTGCCGGCTTCCTGGGTGCTCTCGCTGCCGTTTCCCGTGCGGCTGGTGGTGGCTATCCTGCTGGCCTTCCTGCCGATCATGGCCGCGAACATCATCTTCGCTAAGCGTTTCGAGTCGAGCGCCCATCCAGTGACCGCATTCTGCACCAACCTGGTGGGCGCGATGATCGGTGGTTGCCTGGAGTACGCGGCCCTGGCCACCGGCTACCGCTGGCTCTTGGTCATCTGCGCCTGCCTGTATCTGGCGGCTTACCTGATGACGCCGCGCGGGTCAGATCGTCCGATGGCGCCGGGAAGCCTCGGCGGGCGCAGTGTCCTAACGGGCTCGCCCTAGGAACACACAAATATCAGGGGTTCGATGGAACCCCAACTATCACGGGTTCGATCCGCTAAACGTGACCGCCGGGTAGCCCGGCAGCTCTACCTGCACTCGGAGATAGCGAGTCTGGAACAGCTCTATCGTGTCCTCGACTCGGAACGTCTTGCTGATCGTGCCTTTCGCCCCAGCGGCGACCACGGTGGCACCACTGGCCACCACTGGCGGGACCAATTCCTGGCCACGGTCGCCGTGATAAGCCAGGCTCATCGCGACGTCGCTGGAACCGATTGCCGTGCCGGCGTTCTCGACCAAGACCGACACGGTGACCTCCTTGCCGGGGATCTTCGGCGGCCCATCGGCTCGATCGTTGTCCACCTCCGACATCTTGAATTCGCCGAGCTCGTAACGGGTGCCGTCGGGGAAGACCGCCCGCTGGTGCAGGGTCAGGTCGTTCTGCCCGACCTCGGCGGCGCAGCCGCACAGCAGAATGAGCCCGGCGATCCCGGCTGCGACTCGTCTCACGGTGAGGAGCGTAGTGCGCCCCCGGAGTGTCCTGTTTCGCGGTTCGCCCAAACCAATCTGTGGGTTGAGCAAAGCGAACTGGCGGGTCTGTCCAGTGACTGCTCCCGTATCAGCGAGCGCCCCGCAAACCATCCGGCACGTGAAGGCGCGTCTTCGCCTGACGCCTATTCAGGCCCTGGGGGTCAGAGCCATCGGCGATAAGGTCCTGGGTAGTGGCTTTCTATGTTTTCGACGCCTGCCCGATGTTCGATGTTCCGATCACCGGGCTGGTCCATGTCGGCGCCAATCGTGGCAGCGAGTACGCGACCTACTGTGTGAGAACGCATGGC
>JBKOZG010000185.1:0-3865 GCA_046725775.1 Actinomycetota bacterium
CCCTACCTGCCGCTATAACGCCGAGTGCGACTCCTGGCCCACCGTCCTCGAGCGCCGGTCTGTCACAAGCCTCCGACCCGAGGCCGCCGACTTCTACCACACGGAGTACCGGCGACAACGCCGGCTCTGGATCGGCGGAGCAGCAGACCATTCAGTTGGACAATTCAGCCAGCGCCGCCAAGCCCTTCCAAACAGTTCGAATGCAAGGTACGTATCGCGGTGGAGCAGACACCTCCCTGCGGGTGCAGCGTTGGGAGGGAGGCCAGTGGCTGGACTTCCCACTACCCACCCAGACCGACCAGTCGGGCCAGTTCACCGCCTACGTCGAGTTTGGGCAGCCGGGTAGTTACCGGCTTCGCGTGCTGGACCCCGACTCCGACTTGACGTCCAAACCCTCTGAGTTAGTGATCAAGGGCTGACCATGGTCCGGATCAGCGTTCAGAGCACGAGGTAGCACACATCCGTGTGAGCTCCCGCTGGGCCACGCGCGGGTGGCGGGCATTGGCTGACCCGACCGCTTGCCGGTGACCGTTGGGCTGTGGGCAGATCCACACCTTCCCGCCACGCCGGCGGGAAGGCCAGCGAGTCGAAGCGGAGAAGGCCGCCGACGTCACGAAGAAGAAGGTGCCCAGCCCCCGGCGGTATGACGTCTCGTAGCCAGTCATACCGCCGGACGTCCCGAGATGTGCCTAGGTGTTGTCCACCTGGATGTTGCCGCCCTCGATGTAGCCGGCCCGGGTGTAAAGAGTGTATGGACCACCCTCCAAATCGATGGAGAACCCGTCGCCGGTGACAAATACTGGGTCGTTGGTGCGGCCGGGCTCACCCTGGTCGAACACCATAACGTTGAATCGGCCGGGCAGTGCGGACGTCAAACTCGTGTCCTGGGACCGATAGGTGCCCTCGAACCGGGCCGCATCAAGGAACATCTGAGCCGCCGTCTCGCAGTCGGGGGCGGTGAAGGTCATGGGATCAACAACGCCGTGAAGCCTAACTTCTGGGAAGTCAACTCCCCCAACAGTGCTGGTCCCGGTGTCGTGATAGGTGATCTCGCCCTTGATCACTTCCTTGTTTTTGGCCGTTACCTCGCAGGTGAAGTTAAAGCCGAAGTCTGCTTGGCCCTTGAAGACGCTAACAGGGCCTCCGTCTACGGGCTCATCGATCTGTCCCCCACCGGTCGCCTTGCAGGCTCCGAACGTCATTACTGCAGCCAGAGCCATCCCGGCTGCTGCGCCCCGCCGGACAATGCCCCGGCTGCGCGACTCTTTCGCGATCGTCTCTCGCATGTTTCATCACCTCGTTCACATCGGTTTCTTAACCTGTTCACATTCAGTCGCGATCGCTTTTTGAACGTTCATCACCTCCTTGTCAGGACCAGACGCCGGCGTACTTAAGGAGATCAGCGATGGTGAACTGGCCGCGAGCCGGCGCTATGGGTGTCGTGGGCTTCCAGGAGGAATTCAGGTACAGATACGAGTTGGGGTCCTTCTGCAATAGACCGACGAGAACCTCGGCTATGATGCGCCCCCCGACGGGACCCATCTCGCGGCCCTTGCCGACGATCTCGGCCTCCTTCAGAATGTAGAACCACAGCGGGGCCTCGCCACCCCATTCTGGATCCGCGAAGACGTCCTTGAGGCTCTGGTTCTCCACGTCGTACTCCTTGAGAACCTTCACCACGTTGCCGACAATCGGGATCTCTACCTCGATACGGTGGTTCGTCCACAACTGGGTGGGGGTGAGTGGCGTCACGCCCATCAATCGAGCCACCTGCTGTCCCGAAGGCAAGCCCATCTTCCTGCCCCGGCGGAGGTTCCGCTGGGACAGCAGGCCGAGAGTGTTGGTGTCGGGCAGCGCCGTCGAGGGCATCTTGAACAGTGGGTCAGCCAGCGAAGCGTCGAACTGGCGCACCGGCCGGGCAGTCGGCTTCTGCCCCGCTACGTTGAAGAACTTGCTCCACTGAATCTTCAGCCGAGGCAGCAGTTCCCGGTGGCCGTTCAGGTTGTTGTCGGTGGCCGTGTCCTGGAACAGCGGCACGCCGGAGACAGAGCCAAGGAGAGTGTCAGCGCTGTCGAAGACGTCCCGGACGGTGTAGCGGGGCCGGGTGATGCTGTGGCCGAAGCGGTACGCGGCCACCGCGAACTCGACCGGGATAAAGGAGCGCCCAGCTGGGTTCGTCGGCTTGTAGTACTTAAGGGTGATCTTCGGGGCGCCGGTCGGCACTTCCTTGTATACCAAGTCGGACATGGTCTGCCCCACGATGGCGGGGATGAACTCATGGGTCACGATCCACTGGTAGTGCCACCGGGCCAGCCGCCGAGCCGCCTCGAACACGGCCGACCGCGGCGTTCCGCTTGCGCGCAGAGTGTCCACCAACTTGTTGTGGAACCTCTCCATCGCCACGTGGAGCTGGAGGATGATCTCTGTCTGGTCGTTGCGGGGGTCCGCGATGATGGCAGTGCCCTCGGGGCGGCCGTCGGGGTCGTTGGCCGGAACGCGGGGCACGTCCCAGACCACGTCGGGCTTCACGGCCCAGGTCTTTGTTTCGTCCACGCCGTCCGGCCTCTTGAGCTTGCCCGTGATCTGGCTGTAAGGACGCTCAACGATCAGGAACTTGTCCCGGTCGTTGGGGTTGTAGAACTGCGGGTTCGCGTTGGGACCTTGCCCGTACATGGCGTCGAGGTCGTAGCGGGGCGTGCGGAAGTTGGTGGTCGCGTCGGGGTCAGCCTGCTGGTCACTGAGGAGCGTGGTGTCGAAGGTGATGTCGTGGTCGACGAACTGGCCGACGAAGGTGAACCCGGACGTCAGCTTTGGGTTCGGGTTCTCGTTGGACGCGTCATTCAGGTCTTTTTGGCCCGAGGAACTGGCGGGGTTGGCGGCAGGCTGCTCTTCCATGGTCGCACCCAGGCGGTCTAGCAGCGTATCTGACGCCGGGAGCGGCGGCTGGCTCTTGAACATGAACCCGAAGCGACCCTCGGTCGTCGGGCTCTTGACGACCAGGTCCATGCCGCGCAACTCGGCGCCGTGGGGTGGGGTGGGGGGCAGCTCTGCGGCCGCCGCCGGTGCCATCCAGGCGGCGCTGGTGGCCGTCCCCAGCGAGACGGCAACTGCCCCGGCGGCTGTACCCTTCAGAAAGTGGCGACGGCTGAAGTCACGCGCCCGGTTCTCCGACATTGCATCCCCCGATTCATCGGTCGATCTACTCTTTCCCCGCTTGGCGCAAGCCAAACGTCCCGCGTCTGCGCGGGCCTTCAAGCCTGTCTAAGAAAGCATGGTGCGGAGGACCCCCCGACCGGTCTCTGTCGCACCTGCCCAGAGGACATTCACCGCAAACGCGGCCCGGGGGTCCAACTAAAGAGGCGTTTGCCCCCCGTCACCGGCCACTGTGCTGGTCGCGGGGACGGGACGCCGCAGAAACAGCAAATGCCGCAGACAGCAGCAGTAGCGCGCCCCCTGCTGCAGCCAGTCGTGCATTCAGCTCAGGCGCTGGGGCACCGCCAGTCGCGACCCCGCCGCGCGCCCGGTCCGCTGCGCCGGCCCCCTCGACGACGCCACACACAGCCGGGTCGGTTACCTCTTCCGGCACACCGGCCTTTCCCTGGTTCTTTGCGAATGTCGATTCACCCAGGGCGTCCAGATCATACTTGCCGTTGTTGTTGGCGTCGATGCCGTGCTGCACGACGTGCAATGAAGAGAGGTGCTCCAGCAGGCCGTCCGGAACCTCCTCCGCGGAGAAGGTTCGTTCGTAGCTAATCCGGCCGTTTGCGTCGGCGACCGGCATCCGGTCGGCGGCGAGGGCGTCTTTCGGCGTAGCCGTCACACCACCACGGGTTGTCAACGGAAAGAAGATGACGCCGTACTCGCC
>JBKOZG010000296.1:0-6229 GCA_046725775.1 Actinomycetota bacterium
GCCTCATACTCTCCCTCTTGATCGCGCTATGGAGCGCCTCGGCCGGGACCAGCAATCTGATTACTGCGATTAGTGTCGCCTACGACGAGAAGAAAGAACGCGGTTTCGTGAAGAAGCGGCTGCTGTCGCTCGGGTTGACCGTCGCCGGCATCTTCTTCATGGTGATCATTCTCGGTCTGGTTGCTGTATCGCCGCCACTGCTGAAATCCGTATTCGGAACTGGGGCGTTGCGCTGGATCCTCCAGATCATTGGCTGGTTGATCGTGCTCGTACTAGTCCCTGTCGCGCTTGCGCTCCTCTATCGCCTTGCGCCGGCCCGCGACGCGCCACGCATGACTTGGGTGTCGGTGGGCGCTGTGGTAGCCACGCTCATGTGGCTGGCCGCGTCGATCGGGTTCTCGATCTACACATCGACGTTCGGCAATTACGCCAAGACCTATGGAGTCTTTGCCGGAATTGTGGTGCTGCTGTTCTGGCTCTGGCTCACAATGTATGCGATCTTGCTGGGCGCCGAGATCAACGCCGAGTCCGAGCTGCAGACGATCGCCGACACGACCAAAGGCGAGGAGGAGGCGCTGGGTGAGCGGGGCGCGGTGAAAGCGGACTCGATTCCTTCCCGAGATCCCGAGGCGCCCCAGCAGCAACGCTAAGATGCCCGTCCAAGGCGGCTGAACTGCTCGCCCGAGGAAGTATTCGGGGTGCTGCACGACGGCGGCTGAGATGTGGGCTCGGCTACCCACACCAACTCTGCGCGGCGTGAGCCGCGCACGTGCAAGCGCAGCCAGGGCCGCATTCATGCCGGCCCCATGTACGCTACTGCCGGGGTGTACCGAGGCGGACGCCAAGTAGAGCCCGCGGATCGGCGTGGTAGCCCGGCCCAGTCCGGGAATCGGCCGGAAGATCAATTGCTGGTCGAGCGCCACGGTTCCCCCATTGACCCACCAGCAGGAACGGGCGCTCAGGAATACTGCCGGTGCTCAGCTGTGCAAAGGTGATGACCAATTCCTCGTAGGACTCGCTGATGTGCACTGTGCCCGGCGCCTGCGGCGGCGGCGTACGCCACGGCACGGGGCCGCGCAGAGCGCAGTCGACTTTGACGGTGCCGGGGTCCCGTCGAAAGCCGGCCATCTTGTCCCGCACTCGCGGGGGCAGCTCCTCGAAGAGCCGACCATAGAGGTGCTCTGCAGCGACGTCGGCCAGCACGGCACGCCTGGCCCTAACGAGTTGATCATGAGCCCGTACGCCGACCACGACTGTGCTCAACGGCGATCTTGGTCATCTCGGCGTTGCACACTACGACACCCCCCGTGCGCAACGAAACGGTCCCGCATCGCCTCGGAGAGCTTGCCCGCACCACCCTGGGGAACCGAAAACCCGACGGTTGACCGAGCATGATCAACAGCAGCCCAAGAAACCCGACCCGGACCCGTCCAACGGAATGTCTGCATGCAAGGCGTTCCCGGCGAGGAGCAACCGGAACGCATCGCGCCGAACTCCCGCTCTAATGCGACCGACGCGGGGCCAGCAACAGGCGTACCAACGACAGGCCGCCCCCACGTGGCGACTTGATCAAGGCGCGCAGCCCGTAGTCCTCCAGGTGCAGGCCCTGGATCACTCCTGAGGCCGCAGCCATCGGATAGAAGGCGCTGAAGGTGTCGGTGACGAAGTCCGGATGCAGTTCCAGATCACTGCCTACGGCGCCTCAATATCGGGCTGAGGCTCGAGCAGCAGGTCTCCCAGCCGGCATCCGCCAGCCGGTTAGCCGCCACCAGTCCATTGGAACCCCCACCGATAATTGCCGCATCCACCTCACGCGGCAGTGCATCTCTTCACCCTTCCGTCACGCCGGCCCTCGCCCGGCCGCAGGCCTTTCCCGAAGGTGGTCACATGCGACACGACTGAAGCGGTCAAGAGCAGTCGTCTGTGACCACCTTCGCAGAAAGATCAGAGCACCGGACGACCGCCGGTCACCGCGACCCGCGCGCCCGAGATGTAGCTGCCGTCATCGGAAGCCAGCAGGACATAGACCGGCGCCAGTTCCTTGGGCTGGCCCGCCCGGCCGAGGGGCGTGTTCTCACCAAAGTGCTCCACCTTCTCCGACGGCATAGTGGCAGGGATCAAGGGTGTCCAGATGGGTCCCGGAGCGACGCTATTGACCCGGATGCCCTTCTCACCCAGAAGTTGCGCCAGGCTGGCGCAGAAGTTGGCAATAGCCGCTTTGGTCGCGGCGTACGGGGCAAGCGTCGGGTTGGGCATATCGGAGTTCACCGATGAGCTGCCAATGATGGACGAGCCTGATTTCATATGGGGGACAGCGGCTTTGCAGAGATGAAACATGGCGCTGATGTTGGTATGGATAGTGCGGTTCCACTCCTCATCGGAGATCTCCTCCAACGAGTCGTGGCTCATCTGGAAGGCCGCATTGCTGACCAAAATGTCCACTCCGCCCAGCTCATTGACCGCGGTCTGGATGATCTCCCGGCAATGCTGCGGATCGGCAACGTCGCCCTTGACCAGTACCACACGTTGGCCCGCCTGCTCGACATAGCGCTGAGTGTCCTTGGCATCGGAGTCCTCGCTGAGATAGGAAATCAAGATGTCGGCACCTTCACGCGCGTACGCGATGGCCACGGCCTTGCCGATTCCGGAGTCGCCGCCAGTGATCACTGCGACCTTGCCGGTGAGCTTTCCACTGCCCTTGTAGCTTTCCTCGCCGCAATCCGGTACCGGCGTCATCTTCGATTGAATGCCAGGCACTTCTTGTTGCTGCGCAGGCTGGCTCATGTCTTTGCCTCCTTGGTGTTCGCGTCGTGATCGCTCAGTTACCCGAGGAACTGCTGCCTGAACCTCACGGCAGCGCCTTGCTCTGTTCCAGATACGACGAACCTGCGGCCGTCCTGGCTCTCCGACCATGGCCGGTGTCGGCGACGCGCTGGCAGGTGGGGTAGGAGCGGCCGCCTTGCCATGGGTGGACCCAGAGGAAGGTTGGGGAACGTTGACTATCACCGGCCACTCCGTAGTGATCACCGGGTCGGAGGGGGAACGCGCCGGTGGGTCGATCCAGCACTCTCGAGATTGAGAGCGATGACGTGCTGGAGGCAGCCACTGCCCGGCTTAGGCGGCCCGAACCTCAGCCAGCTGCGCCTGGAGGATCCAAACAGCGCAGGGTAGGTAGCCAAAAGACGTGACAACGTTTTTACTTAGCCATAGATGAAGTCACGTCCACGCAGCATTGCGTGTGCGAGGCTAATGGACACGTGCATTGGCATCCGAGCCTGGGACGGCAGGCCTAATGGTAATTATCGGGATTAGCGAGGTCGAGGGCATCGCTCGAGCGGCCAGAGAGCTGCACGCTGCCCCAAACGAAGCAGAACTCCTGCAGCTTGCTGTTGATCTTCCCGGGAGGATCATCAATGGCAGTGATCATGCCGGCATCTCTGTCGTGCAGGGTCGCGAGATCTCCACACCCGTAGCTTCCGATGCTGCGGCGCGGCGCGGCGATGCCCTCCAGTACCAGCTTGATGAGGGCCCGTGCCTGGACGCCGTGCGCTCGCAAGAGACCGTGATCAGCCCGAATCTGCGCGAGGAGGCTCGGTGGCCAGAGTGGACCCCACGCGCCGTATCCGTCTTTGGTGTCCAGGCGACGATGTCGCTTTGGCTCTACTCGAGCGCCAGCTCCTACGGTGCTCATTCATATGGGGCGCTCAATTTGTATTCGGACTCGATTGACCCCTTCGGGCCGAATGAGTACGCGATGGCTCAGGCACTGGCCGCGCAGATCTCTGTTGCGCTTGCCGCGCAACGGGAGATCCGTGGGCGCGGCGTCGCCATGACGAGCCGCAGCATCATCGGGCAGGCGGAGGGAATCTTGATGGAGAGGCTCGGCATCGACGCCGACCAGGCTTTCGCCTATCTGCGACGTATCTCCCAGACCGAGCACCGCAAGTTGATCATGATCTGCAGCGAGATCGTCGAGACGCGGCGGCTCCCGCAGTAATCAACGCCTAAGTCCCAGCGTCTCCCGGCCGGGCCTACGACCCGGCACACTGCTGTACGCCGAGCGGATGCACTCGTCGACGCCCAATGATCATTAACGAAGATCCTCAAGCACCGTTCAAGGGGCATTCCTCGCACCGCCCACCAACGCCTTCAGCTGGTCGCAACCAAGGCGTGGGCTTCACCGACATCGGGTAAGTCGCAGACAGGGTGGCGAGTCGAACCTAGGAACCGCCGTTACCCAAGGCCCCCGCGGCTGAGCAGACACGCCGCGGGGCCGTCCCATCTCCCCCCGCGACAGCCTCAAGGGCGGCAAACTGGGTAGAGGGACTCCGCGCCTCGGCTGGTCAGGGAAGTCCACCTTCAACCTCGATCTGCTCCGAGGAGTACTTCTTGGCCAGGTCGGCCTCCACATTGCCACGCAGCACCAGGTTGGTGACCAGTTTCGCCGTCTTCGGCCGCGGCGCCCGGGGTTATGCCAAGGTGTACGCCGTGGTAGCCCGTAGCCGCCCAGCCGGTCGGCGTTGCGCCGCAGCTCCCGCGACACTGTCCGCTTGCAACACTGGGTGACGTCTACTGGCTCTGCAGTGAGAGTCTGGGGGCGTGGGTGACCGAGAGCGCTTGCGGACCACGTTCGATCAGGCCGCCGAGCTCTATCAGGACGCTCGGCCCGAGTATCCAGAAGAACTGTTCGACCGACTGATCGAGGTCGCCGGGCTTCGTCCTGGTGACCGCGTTCTTGAGATCGGCGCCGGACCGGGAAAAGCAACCCTGCCGCTGGCCCGCCGACAACTCCGCATCACTGCGATCGAGCCCGGGGGTGCGCTCGCGGCGCAAGCGCGCACGAACCTGGCCAACTACCCAGTCGACGTGGTCCAAACCCGATTCGAGGATTGGGACGGACAGCGTGGGGAGTATGCCGCAGTGGTTGCGGCAACCGCCTGGCACTGGGTGGACCCCGACCTGCGGTATCAACTCGCCGCACAGGCCCTGCGGTCCGGTGGACACCTGGCGATATGGGGCGCCCAGCATGTCTTCCCTCCCGACGGCGATCCCTTCTTCGCCGACCTTCAAGAGGTCTACGACGCCATCGGTCAGGGACTGCCCGAGGACGCGCTGCGACCCCCGCCCGGTGAGCTTCCGGAGCAGACTGCCGAAATCGAGGCATCTGGCCTGTTTAACGTCGTGGCCGTCGAACACTTCGATTGGACAGTCGACTACAACGCCGAGAGCTACATCGACCTGCTCCGAACATTCTCTGGTCACATCGCGATGCCAGCCGAAAGCCGGCAGCGGCTGTTCGCCGAGATCCGACAGCGCTTGGCGAGGCGCCCGAACGGACAAGTGCGCCGTGGGTGGGGTGCGGTCCTGCATATCGCGAGGATGCGACAGGCATGAGACCTGCAGAGATGTCCTTTGTGACGCTCATGGGTAGCTAAGACGACCGGTTCGAGCAAGTCGCGCTCGACCGCCAACGTTCATCCGGCCCTTTGCAGCCTGACCGACCCTTGGGAGTGCGCCGCGAGTCTGGTCGGCGACCGTCGCCAGGCCGAAGAGGCCGCTTCCTGCCTTGATCGGGCGGAGGGGACTCGTCCTGAGCTGTGTCCTGGTGCGCCGTATGGCCAGTGCCACACGGTCACGATGCGCGGCTCAACTGGTGCGCGCTGCGACCGTGGCGCTGAAGGGACCTACGTTGCCCGAGGTATCGACAGCGCGCACTCGGAAGTAGTAGGTGGTACGCCGTTTCAGGGATCCGACCGTGAATGTCGTGCCTGTAGGTGTACCCGCCTGTGCGAAGCCGGTCGTCGCGCTGCTGCTGCGCCAGACCTGATAGTTGTTGACGTCGTCGGTTTCGACCGGCGCGTTCCAGGTGAGCGTGACCTGGGTGCGGCCCGGGACGGCCGTCAGACCAGTGGGCTGGGACGGTGGTGTGGTATCGGGTGCGGGTGTGCTGCCCGCGATCAGGGCAGCGACGTCACGCCGGATCGCGGGCAGCGTCGGGTAGAAGGTGTCACCCGGGCAGGCTGTGGCGGCATAGTCGCGGTGGCCCGCGATGTTCGGGCTGGTGATCGTCGCACCGCTGACCGGGTTGACGTATGCCTCGGTGGCCTCCGGGTTGATGCCGTTACGGCTCGCTTCCCAGGCCAGCAGCCGAGTGAGCGCATCGCGCGCGGCTGGGGTGGCGTCGTGAGTCGTGAGCGTGCCGAGCAGTGCCACGCCGACGGTTCCGGAG
>JBKOZG010000031.1:0-4657 GCA_046725775.1 Actinomycetota bacterium
GCATGACGCCGATGCAGCCCAGAACCAGCGCCCGGCCGCTCTGGCCCCGGTGCGCCGCGCGCACCGCGAAGATGATCAAGACCACACCGACGAGCACTCGGCTGGGGTCGACGACGCGGGTGACGAGAGGCGTGATGTCGAGCGCGAGCTGGGCCGAAGCACCCCCTGGCTCCAGTGAGGCGAGCACCTGGAGGACGGACAAGAAGACCTGAACAGGGAGCGTGACGGCAATCACCGCTGCTGCAATGGTAAAGCCGACTCGACCGAGCTCGTCGCCCAACTCGGAGACGACAGGGATTGCCTGCCGCTGCCGGGATAGCCGCAGCACAATCAGGCCGAGTACTGCGAACGCCGCGACCAAGGCGCTCGCCCACAGCAACGAGGTCGGGCCTTCCACCACCGGATCTCGTTGTGCAATCAACCAGACGCATTGGGTCAGGCGGATGCAGATGACCACAATCAAGATCAGGTATGGCCATCCCTGCTTGGCGAACCGCTGCGCGTTCTGGGTCGCTGCCACAGTCGCGCGTACGGTGACCTCCGCAACTGAGGCACCCGCAAGCGTCGCGGCTGGCAGCGCGAGGTAGCCCAGGACGGCCGCCGTTTGCTGCAGGTTGAGCGGGTTGAGGTCTGAGCCGTAGATCTTGGCTTCGCGGGTTTCGGCGAGCCCGATCGTCATTCCCAGACCGACCAGAGCCCAGATCACGGCGAACTCCCACCAGGCGAATCCGCGACGCCATCGAATGATCACAAGCAGCAGCATCGCCGCCATCGCGATGGCGGCTAGCACTGGCCAGCCCGCCCAGCCGCCAAGCGATGGACTGCGCAACGACCATGTCCCCATCACAATGAGCGTGAACAGCAGGCCGAGCACTTTGAGCCACCAGGGCCCGTGCTGTGCCGCTGCCATGAGTAAGGCAACTCCGAACGAGAGCAGCAGGACCAGTGGCCAGACCATTTGTTCCGGCAGCCCAAGGCCCGAGCCGAAGACGATCAGGGCGCTGTTTTCGCGGATCAGTCCAGAGAAGACCACCATCAGGCCGGCGATCACAAAGACGATGTAGCCCGCAAGCACGATCGAGCGGAGCCCGTAGGGCCATCCCAGATCGCGCAGCCGTCCCTGCTCGATCGGCTCGACCAAGGTCTGCCGGTAGAGACCGGTCGCGAATCGGACAAGTCGCGAGCGGCTGCGGCTGAGGACCGATGTGTCGACCTCGGGCGCTGCGCTTGTGGCAGTGGAGTTTGCCCGCATTCCTGAGCCCCCGGCCGAGTCGAGTTCAGCGGGCATCGTCCCAAACCTGAAACGTCCAGTCGTTGCTGAACAGCAACACGCTTTGCGAGGCTGCGAGGGCAGGTCTGTCCTGGAGCGACAGTGTCAGTGCGGGCAACTTCCAACGGGTGATGATCTTGCCGTCGCTTACGGTCACAAACGCCTCGTTGGGACCCCAGGCCACAAGATGATCTTGGGTCGCAGTCAGGGTGTGGACTGGTCCGAGCCGCTGAATGATCACACCGTCGCCGCTCAGCATGACGGACTGGCTCTTCGTCGCCACCACGAATAGGCGTGCAAAATTCACCATGTCGGTCAGCGTCCCGAAGGTCGGGCGCACCCATCGGTGCTCACCGGTGACCGTCGACAGCGCATGGGCCGTCTGATCTTGAATCACTACCACGGTTTCGCCGATGATCACAGCAGCATCGCCCTGCATCTCCAGACTCCAACGACGCTTGCCGGTGTTCACCTCGAAGGCAGTGGTGGTTCCACCTCTGTCCATCACCACAACCACCCCGGCGCCCACCACTGGTGAGACGTTGACGTCGGAGCCGACGTTGTGCTGCCATAGCACGTCACCCGTGACAAGATCAAATCTCCGCGCCTCACCACCGAGATCGACCAGGACTGCGTCGCGCGCGCTGATCCGGACGGGTGATGTCGGAGCAAGATCATCAAGCGCCAGCTGCCAGAGCCGCACGCCAACATCGGAATAGGCAACCATCTGGCGGTTGCTCGTCGTCGCGATGATCACGTTGCCGAACGCACTGAGGCTCAGCACTGTGCCGCCCGGATGCGCCCGCCAGATCGAGGTCCACTCGGTGAGTGTCTTGGGGGTTGTGGCGACCAGGTCGGCGCTCCCGATGGTAGGTCTGATGACCAGGCCAGACTCGGTCCGCACTGGCGTAACGGCGGGCGACGGTGAGCCAACCATCGGGCCCTGCCCGAAGGTTGGGTTGATCGAGATCGTGCTCAAGGACTTGGCGGTCCAGCGTTCCGGCGCCGTCCAGCGGATTGGAGCATTTGTAGGGGTCTGGACGCTCGGCACCGGTGGATCGATGCGAGATGAGGCGCTGCGCACGTCGCCGAAGCTCTGGCTCTCCGCGACAATGCCTTCACGCTGGCACCAGGTCTGGCTGACCGTTACCACCCGGCCGAGTTGGCCCTCTTTCGACAGATAGCGCACCTCTCCTTCCACGCTGAGGCAATCGCGGCCGCTGGCTTCGGCACGCAGCTCGCTGCGATAGTCGAAGGTGTCCCCTGCGGATCCGGTGCCGTTCCAGTGGCTCCCTGGTCGTACGTCGGCCGGCAACACCACCAGTGCCGGACTGTAGACGTAGCCTTCGGACGGCGTACTCACGCCCATCAGCTCAACACCGGTGTTGACTCGGTAGAAGCGGACGCTCTGTGCGGTAGCTGCCGGATCATTGATCGCGGTTGTAGTGGTCCGCAGAATCCGAATTCGGTCGCGGTCCGGATAGGCCGCATCGAGCATCTTGGCGGCGAAGGCAGCGTCGGTGCTGAGCAGGCCGGCTAAGCCTGACAGCCGCGCCGATTCTGTGACCGCGATGCCGACCACACTTTTGAGTTCGCGCGTCGTGTCGGTCCGCTCATAAGACACCGCACCATCTGATGGCAGATAGTCGGCTGCGGCAGTGGCTCGCGCCGCGACGCCCACCGAGCTCGCCACGAATGCAGCACAAGCGACAAGTGCGGCAACGAGACCAAAAAAGACGAGCGGCCGCCACCATGATCGTTGCGGCTTGGGTGCGGGCCAGGTGGGATTCACCGCGACGCTGCCCAGCGGATCCGCTGGCAGAGTAGACCAGTCCTGCACGGGGAACGGCGACCAGGGTTGGTCGTCGGCGGACGGCATGCGGACAGTATCTAATGGCTCCGTCGAGTAGCTCGCTCCGCTCGGCCACCGGGCTGCAAGTCGCACAGGGCAGGGGGATCCCGTCCTCAGCTCGACACCTCCGCCGGTCGTCGATCCGTTCGACGAACGGCGCGTGGCTTCTCCCTCTTCGGCGAGGCGCTGACCAGCGCGTTTACCCAGCTGGCCGGGACCGAGTTGTCGAGCAGGACCGACTTCAGGAACAAGGTGGCTGGGACAGCCAGCAAGGCGCCTAAGGTGCCGAGAACGTACGCCCAGAAGACCAGCGAGACAAAGGCGGCTGTGGCGCTGATACCCACCGCGTCCCCCGTGAACCGTGGCTGGATGATGGTCTGAACCACGACGTTGATGACTGTGTATACGACCACGACGGCGACCGCGCTGCCCACCCCACCGTCGAGCAGAGCGATGAGCGCCGGCGGAATGACACCGAGGATGAAGCCGATGTTTGGAATGTAGTTCGTCACGAACGCCAGCACTCCCCACGTGACGAAGAGGGGGACCCCAATGATCGCCAGGGCGATTACGTCGAGGACAGCGACGATGAAGCCGAACAGCGTCGTGACGATCCAGTACTTTCGAACTCTGGTGGCGAAGTTGGTCAGGCCGTCGGCGATGTGCGGACGGGTCTCACGGATCACGCCCAGCCGCTCAGGCATGCTGGCGGCCTCGAAGGCCAGGAAGATGACCACCGTCACAATCAGAAGTAACAGGGAGATCCCGCCGCCGATGCCGGTCAACAGAGCTTGCGCCGGTCCGGCCAGACTACTTAGCTGGACCGATGAGGCCAGTCGCTCGATCTGCTCCTGCCCGAAGCCCAAGCGAGCGCTGAGGCCGAGGAGGTAGCTGAAGATCTGGTCGAACGCGTTCGCGTACTCGGGCAGCGTCCCCACTAGACGCGCGACTGCGAACCCCACCGAGCCCAAGATGAGTCCTAGGAGCAGATAGATAGTTAGCAGGGAGACCACGCTCGCCAGCCAGGACGCCCACCGACGCCGGACTAACAGGTTGCGCAGCGGCGCGACGGTGACCACCAAGGTGATGACAAGGAACAGCGGGCCGACAAATGTTGGCAATCGAGCGCAGGCCCGCCCCGATAACGATCAGACCGGCCACGATCAGGATGGCGAAGAAAGGTGGACCTGGGCGTTGGCCCGCAACGGGCATTGGGTCGGGCCTGGCTTGGGCGGTGACCGTCTTGGCTGGCATCGTACGTCTCCCATCGACGGGGTTGCGAGCTCTAGGTTTCCGCTTCTTACCCGGCACACATTTCCTGGCACCGCATAGGTGTTCAGAATCACGCCCTCCGATCCGCGCGCAACCACTTTGTCCCCCCTCGTCGAGCTCGTGTATCCGGCAAGCACGAGGAGCCGGCAAGCGATCAGGTCCTCCCTCGCTTAGCTACTTCGACCTGAAATAGTCGCAGGCGCTGGGTTGGTCGGATCCGAGTGGTCGGCCGCCCGCCGGGCGGTCAGGACGCGGCGGTGTCC
>JBKOZG010000441.1:0-9609 GCA_046725775.1 Actinomycetota bacterium
ACCTCGATGGAGGCATGACGGGCGGCGTCCTGACAATCGGCCGGTTGATTTGTGACCGCGTCTCGGGCTGCACGCCAGGCTGTCCCGGAAGCCGAAGGTGTCGACGTACAGCGTTATCCCGTCTGACATCGCCACTTGCACAAACTTAAGCTAAGGGCCGATTAGAGGCCGTCGGGAAGTGCCCAGCCGACCTCCTTACGGGTCCGTAGGAAACTCAACTAAGCCCGCCTATAACCTGACTTCGCCCCGCCGGATGGCCGCTAGCCGACCGGTCATCGGTCGCCATCGAACGGTCGATAGCGGATCTCAAACGGACACGGCGCTCAGGCGCCGTTGCAGGGTGCGTCTAGCTGCTGGTCGAGGTCCTGACAGACTCCAGATCGATTCCCCGCGAGCCGTTAGTCGGCCCCTGGCTGGCCTGCGAGGTCGTCAGCCACCCAGTCGTGAATCATGCTGCGCACCTCTTCCTGGGTGGCGGGGTGCGTCATGAGGCGGACGATGGACACAGCAGCGGCTGTCGCGCGCGGCGTTCGCAGGGCGGTACTGGTGGGCGCTGTCGGCTCCATGCACGGCGACGTGCCCTGGAGTAGGAGTCGCCGCCGATCCAGGCACGGACGGCCGGTCGAAATGGCTGTTCACGGCAGGCAGGATCAGCCAGTCGTCAGCGATGTGCACCCAGGAGTGTCGTCGGATGTTCGATCCCAACCTCTGTCCGGAGTCGCCGTACTCGGCGTCGAGCTTCTCGGTCACGGGGGTGAGGATGACCGAACTCAGCGCCTGGGCGGCCTCGTGACCGCCCTGCTCGAGCAGGCCGACAGCCATTCGGCACAGGTGGATGAGGTGATGATCCCACTCGCTCGAGCTGGGGCACTCGTCGAGCGCACGACGGAGGCGGTAAGTGACGAGTGGGGTCAGGTATTCCCACATGTCGTCACTCTGCTGGACCGATGTCGGGGGAGCGAGTAGGAGCCACGTCTCGCGCAGAACTGCATTTGAGCCAGGCACCTGGTTGATCAGGACGGCTCGGTCCATCCATTCGTGGTCGATGACCCAGCCTTCGGATCGTGCTGTGGCGATGACCGGCCAGAGTGTCTCGGGTGCGCCGGTCCGGTCGAAGAGTGTCCGCGCTTGGTCATCGCTCAGGTCATCGTCGTCCAGCTGGCAGAGCACGGCCGGGCCGGTTCGTGGGAATGACGCCGTCGCGAGGCTCTCACTGAGACGTTGGAACATGTGGATCGATCCCTAGTTTGGCGTCTCCGGGCCTGCCGCCGCCCGGTGATCGTGTCGATGACCAGCCGGGGCCGGCCGGCACGGGGTGCGGCAGAATGCAACGGCTGATGCTTTCGTTGATCATTTCGCCGCCGGAGCGATACGCCTCCCAGTGCACGGGCGCCTCGGGAATCGCGAGCAGCTGCCCACGGTGATCAGCCCACGTTGACGATGCCGTTCGCGGGCCGCGATGAGGGGGAACAGCGTGGAGTCTCCATAGAAGCGCCCCGCAAGCTTGGCCAGCGTGTCGCCAGCGGCGACCTTGCATGTACGGGCCACGATGCCTCCGAATCTGCAGCGCCGCACACGGCGGTATGAGGAGGCTTAGCGGTAACGCCGCCAACCGGCGAGGCCCGACGACGGATCTGGTGGGTCTGGGGCGTGCGCACGCAAGCGCTGGGTCCGGCCCGCGGCCAGCCACGTTTCCGACCGACCTATCTCGCATGCCGATCCGCCGGCGGTGCACCGCAGCCCGACGGCTTAGTGAGACACGCACAGTCGTTGCCGGAGCCGGGACTCGAGCGACTTCCTGGTGGTCGGCGCGCGTAGACCTCTTGGGCCTGAAATTTTCCAGACTCCGACGGCGGTGCTCGGAGACGGTGCCGCGCTGGGGAGTTTCAGGCTCGAAAGTCCATGACCTGCTCCGGCGGCGGAAACCCCGTCCTCGACGTTCATGCCGTGGACGTCGCGAATGTGATCGCGGTACCAGCGGTCGAACGGATCGTCCGACGTGGCCATCCCTTTGAATGCGGCGTCGAGGTCGTCGGCCTCCCAGTACAGGACCGCGACGTCGCCGTTCGGTGTTGGTTGAATGTAGATGGCTTCTCTGGTGATACCGAGGCGCCGCCGCGAGGCCTGGTATGCGTCGCGACGCTCTCCGCGCCAGCACGAGATCACGGCAGCCCGATCGATCTCAGTTTTGCCGGGCAGCAATGGAGCAATAAACCCAATTGAAGGCATGACGTCGCCCTTTCCTAGGAGGAATTCTTTGGGTTCAGGATGTGCGTCCGCTGCCTCGCGAAACATCACTCGATTGCGTGAGCTTGTTGTCGCCGTGCGTGGATGGCGATCATGGCCGCCAACTCGGCTCTCGTGGTCACTGAGAGCTTCTGGAAGATGTGGCGCAAGTGCGTGTTAACGGTGTGGGGCGAGATGTGTAGTTGTCGGGCGATCTCTCGGTTTATGAGGCCCTGGGCCACCAGCCGGGAGACGGCCTGTTCGCTTGCGGTGAGGCTCTCCCAACCCGATTCCGGGCGGCGACGGCTACCCCGTGCACCGTGGCGAACGCCCAGGCGGCGCAGGCCAGCCGCAACCCGTGCAGACCATACGGTGGCGCCCATGTCGTCACATCTGGACTGCGCCTCGATAAGGAGCCGCTTCGCATCTTCTGGTCGACCAGCGCCGATGAGCACTGCGGCAGCATCTTCGCAAGTGACAGCGTGATCGAGTGCTCGGCAGCCCTGCCGAGCGAGCTCCGTCGCGTTAAGCAGTCGTTCGGGATCCTGCTCGAGAAGACCTCGGCAACGCAGCGCGGCGCTCACCACAGTTGGGATCTCTGGGGCCAGCGCCGCGCCGGCCTCTACTACGACCAGGACATCGCGAGCGATATCGGCTTGACCGAGCGTGAGCCCGAGCCGTACCAGGGCAGGGCCGAGATAGCGGTGGTAGTAGCGGATTTCTCGTTCGAGGTCGTACTGCCAGAAGCGCCATAGTGTCTGGAAGGCACGGGATTCGTCGCCCTGTGCTTCGGCGATGACTGCAGCGGCGAAAGCGACCATTTCGGCGCCATACCAAGGGGCATCGGCGCTCAATTGGCCAGCGACGCCGGCGAGCGCAGTCTTGGCTCCCGCCAAATCCGCTCGTGCTGCGGCGACGATTGCCAGGTACGCGCGCGACTGGTTTAGCGAGATTTTCTGGCCCTGCCGGGCTGCGAGGTCCAATCCCGCCTCGAGCTCAGCGGCGGCATCATCCCAGTCCCCTGAGAGGAAGCGAAGCTCACCACTGAGCATCAGCATGTCGGGAAGCAGCCAGGCTGAGCCGAGCTCCTCGGACTCTGAGATGGCGTGCCCATAGGCTTCCTTCGCCTCTGGGAAGCGGTCGGCGTCGGCCAGCGCCATGCCGAGAAAGAAGTGTGGGTGCCTGAGCCTGGCCTCATCCTCGGGCGGATCGAACGCGAGGCCCACAGCACGGCGGGTCAAAGCAAGCGCTTCGGCGTACCGACCTTGGGTCTTCACGGCAACGGATAGCGCCGACAGGCTCCAAACGATCATCGCCACGCTCCCGGCCCGCTCGGCGAGGGCAAGTGCTCGCCGGGCTGTGGCTTCACCCCCAACAAAGTCGCCCGAAAACGTGCGACCGTAACTCGCTTGGGTCAGGACGAGGGCCTGGTCCTTGAGCTGCAGACCGGGGGCTCGAAGGGCGGACTCCGCGCGGTCGACCAGCGCGATCGGCCGGTTCTGCAGGGAAAGAGCTGACACGAGCGTCATTCGCAGCGGGATGTCGACGTCTGCCCGATGCGACCGGGCGAGTACGGATTCTGCGATCGTGGATGCCTCGGCAACCTGCCCGGACCGTTGCAGCGCCTTTGCGAGTTCGGCGGTGGCCAGGTCCGTCTCGGTGTGCCCCGGTGGAAGCAGCTCGATGGCGCGTCGAAGGAGTTTCACGGCCGCCGTCGGTGCACTGGGGGCAGCGCCCACTGACGCGTCCCGCAGCCATCGAACCGCTTCGAGATCACCCCGGTCTGCTCCCAACAGCAGGTGGCTAGCCACTTTGGACATCTCGGCGCCCGAATGCGCCAGTGCCCCCGCAGCCTCCCTGTGCAACGCCCTCCTGGCCGGCATCGGGACGTCTTCGTATATCGCCTGCTGCACCAGCTGATGCCGGAAGACGACTACTTCGGCGCGCTCATCCAACAGTCGGCCGCGAAACGCCTCGGACAAGTCGGCGATTAGTTCCGATGCAGGACGGCGGGCTACTACGGCCAGGTCTCGGATTGAGACGGCCTCACCGAGCAACGCTGCAAGCTGAAGCACGTTGAGGGTACCGACAGGCAGGTATCGAAGTCGGCGGAGTACGAGATCCCGCAGCGTACTGGGCAACTCATCGGCAACCGCCTCCGCGACACCCCCCTCCCTTGTCAGCCATCCCTCGGCCTCAAGCGACCGGATCAGTTCCACGAGCCACAGCGGGTTGCCTCCTGCCTTGGCAGTGATCGAACTCAACAGAGGTCCAGGTGGAGCACCAAGCCGGCGGGCGACCAAGGCATCAACGTCCACCGATGTGAGCGACCTCAGTTGGAGCACGCGCGTTCCCACAGCGACACATTCGTCGATGAGCAGGTCGAGGTCTGGTGAACGCGGCGTGGGCCGAAGGGTGGCCACCAGAAGCAGCGGGACGTGACCGAGGTCGTGCACAATCGCCCGAATGGCGCCCGGGGTGGAGTCGTCTGCCCAGTGCAGGTCCTCCAGCACCAAGACGATCGGTATGTCAGAACTCAGCGTCTCAAGCAGCTCGATGATGGCGTCCACGACTAGGAGCGGAGCGTCGAGTGGTGGAGCCGCTCCCGCTGCTCTGTCGCCCTCCCCGACGATCAAGCGGCCGATACGCGCCCGGCGAGGATCAGCCGACCGCGGACGCAGATCAAGGGCATCGACGAGCACGCCAAAAGGTCGATTTCGCTCGAAAGGATGCGCTCCGCCAGCAAGGACGGACGCGCCAACGTTCCGGGATTCTTCGACAATGCGCTGGACGAGCCGGGTCTTGCCGATCCCTGCCTCACCCTCAACCAGTAGCGAAGCGGCTGCTCCACGCCGCACTGCATGGATCAGCTGTCGGGCAACTGACAGTTCGGCAGCTCGGCCGACAAGATCATCAGTAGGAGGCACACCCACATCTCGACTGTAGATACTCCGCACCTCGAGAAGCGTCTGGAGTTACCCCTAAACCACCTGTTGTTCGTGCCGGTTCCGGAGGACCCAAGGCCTCGGCCCACCATCCGCCGGGCACCGAGGGAAAGGCCACTTCACCATCCCCAAACCCCGGAGCGCCGATAGCCGCGGACCATCGTCAGCCTGATTAGGACCTGCAGAACGCCGATGACGCCCTGCAAAATGACGTACCAGGGTGGCCCATCAGGTGTCATCTGTCCGGAAAGCTCCAGTACGGCCACAGGTATGCGCAGCACCCCGAAGAGGAAAGCAATCACGATCAGCCAGAATGCCCATCGCCACCGCCGGAGTACCCCGATTGACAGAAGCACGATGAACGCGGTCAGCGCTAAGACAAACACGATCTCTGCCATGCGCTGTGCGCCAGGCAGCGACCGCAATCTTCGCTCGTACACTTCGGGTGCCGCAACAAGAATCGCGATAAGGCTGATCCATGCCATCAGAAAGAATGCGAGAACCAGCGCCTGAACGCGGTTGATCATGATGGGGCCTAGCCTCCGCACTGCTGGGCTCATGCCGCGATCGTAGGAGGGTCAGCACCATCGCGTCCGCGGCCACTCTCTTGGCGTGCCGAATGCCTTGGTGTTGGCCGTGGGGCCGGACATCGCCAGCCGAGATCCCGCGCATCCACCCGAGTCCCCGTCACCCCCAATGCACGGGGGCCCGTCACCCCGAAGGCGGGCGCTCGTGCAGAGTCGCGTACGGCGAGCACCCAGCCGGGCGGGTTCGATAGCCGACGGTCCTACGGGCCACGCTGGGGCTCCCTGCTCGGGATCCGCAACGGAGAGGCTTACGTGGCCGGCAAGAGTCAGGCGAGACCCAGCCGCATGATCGGCCGTTCAGGGGATCGACGCGCGACCTCGCGGAAGCCAGCTGCGGCGAAGGTTGATGCGTACCCCGTGCTCGTCGCACTTGGTGAGACCTCGCCATCCAGCGGATAGGCCTCGATTGCCGACACCCCGGCCGAACGCGCCCGATCCACGGCTGCCTGAATCAGCAAGGCGGTGATTCCTTGTCGACGGTGTCCCTTCCTTACATAAAAGCAGCTGATCAGCCACACCGGTAGCTCGTCAACGCGTCTGGTCCGCCATGAGCGCTCAACTGCCGGTACTACCTCTCGCGGGGTGAGCTGACACCAGCCGACCGCGGCCTTTCCTTCCAAGGCAAGCAGCCCCGGCGGCGGCCCCTCTTCGACGATGCCTTGGAATGCGTCGCGGTTCTGCCCCGGCGACTGCCGCCGATAGCTCGCACCGACGCGCGGAGCCATACACCAGCACCGGCCGGCCGGGCCGCCTTCGTCTAACAAATCGACGAAGGTCGGCCACAACGGAGCGGTGAGCGGCGTCACAACTAGCTTGTCCCGGGACGCGGCCATGCCGTCAGTGTCCCAAGAACTGAAGTGGCACGACCAGCAGATACCCGCATGAGGAACCGCATGCGGCCGCGGACGGCGGCGGCGATGACCGTCAGGGCCGTCGGGTCGACCGACGGTCCGGTGCCGGAGCATTGGCAAGTGATGGAGTGCAGCGCGCTCAGCGGTGGCACAGCCGGGACGGGAGCACATGGCGCCATGGCGCGGCGGACACGGCCTCGCGGGTGAGCGCCGCCCCGGCTGGACCGTGTCTTCGCGGCCCTCGTCGATCCCGAGGTGCTTACGGCCTGGCTACCACCCGACGGGATGAGCGGCAGATTCGAGCGATTCGACGCGCGGCCGGGCGGGTCGTACCGGCTCGTGCTGACCTACGCGGACGCCTCGAGTGCACGCGGCAAGGCCACCCTCCTACGGGCGCAGGACTAAGTCAGAACGGAACGGTGAGCGGGAGGTGGCGCTACAGGCTCAGCGGTCCACGTCATATGCGCTCACGGGCCTCTTGGAGGCTGAGGCTGGGCGGGACGTACTCGTGCCACCAGTCGGCTCCAGCCTTGGCGATGGCTCGGACGTGGCGCTCTTCGGCGGTGAGGTCGTCTTGGCGACCGCGTCCACCCACGACGATAGTGAAGGGGTTGGCGGTCTCGGCTCGGTTGTGCGCGTCGGACCGCAGCTGGCGGACGTCACCGACGGTTACGTCCTCCCAGCCGCCTGGAATGCGGTAGAGGCAGGCGCCGTCCCACCGAAGCGCCCGAGCCCGCGGTCCTGGCCGCGTGAGGGCGCCTCCGATCCAGATGGGGATTCGTGGTCGAGCAATTGGCCGAGGAAGGAGTTCGGCTTGCTCGAGGTGGAACTCGCCATCGCGGGAGACCGGCTCGCCTGACCAGAGGGCGGCGATCACCTCGAGCGCTTCGTCGACCCTGCTGGCCCGTTCGCGATCGCTCATGGGCGCACGGAAGCGGCTTCCCTCAGCAGCGGCGTTGTCGCCGATACCAACGCCCAGCACGAAGCGTCCGCGGGAGATGTGATCAACTGTGGTCGCCTGAGCCGCGACCGTCCATGGTTGTCGCCACGCCAGTGGGGCGACGATCGAGGCCAGCGTCACACGTTCGGTGGCTGCGGCCATCAGACCGAGCGTTATCCAGACGTCGTAGGTGTCGAGCCGATCGGCGAAGGCGAGGTAGTCCTCGCAGAAGACCCCGTCCCAACCGGAGTCCTCAGCCAGCGCTGCGAGTTCGGCTAGCAGTACGGGCGCACCCCATCGCCCCGCCGGCGATATGTCCACGGCAAACCTCATGGCAGCCTCCTCGCCGGAGAACCTAGCGGCGAACACCGACAGGTCGACATGGGCGGCGGAAGCGGAACCTGGACAGCGACAACGATCCCGGCCGCGCCAACGAGACAGCAAGATGCCCGTAAGCGGTCCGTCTAGCGGCTTGGAGCCTTCGACGATTATCGACGGCTGCGCGTTTACCAGAAGCGTGGGATCCAGGCGAGGTGGGCCTTCCCGGGCTGGCCAGGGCGGTCGCCTGTTCCGAACTCGCCGTCAATCGGCCTCACCCAGGACTGTGCAGCACACCGAAGGGTTCATCCGCTCTGGTAGTCACTCGGCAATCCTGGCCCTCATCCAGTTGTTCGAGTTGTGGAAGTCGCTGACGGCGTTTCCGGGGCCGACGAGCTCATCGAGGCGGGCGCGGTCTTGATCTTCGAGTCGCATCTGGAGCACCTGAAGGGCGTCGTCGAGCTGTTCGATGGTGCGAGGACCGATGATCGGTGAGGTGACGCCGGGCTGGTCCTTGCACCACAGAAGCGCCAACTGGCTTTGTGTGAGACCACGCTCTTGGGCCAGCGGCGCGAGCGCTCGGGCCACCTCGACGCCGCGCCGCGAGACACGCTGCCCGAACGGGCTTTCCTCCCCGTTGCGTTCCAGGCGTGAGCCTTCGGGCACGGACTCAAAGTCGTTGTATCGGCCCGCCAAGATTCCGCCGGCCAATGGCGACCAGGGCAGCAGCGCCATACCGTATCTTTGCGCCAGAGGAACAAGTTCGTTCTCGATGCGACGGTCGAGCAGGTTGTAGGGCGGCTGCTCGGAGACGTAGCGCGCGATGCCCAGCCGCTCGCTGATCATGAGCGCCTCCATCACCATCCAGGCTGGGTGGGTCGAGCAGCCGATGTAGCGCACTTTCCCCGAGCGCACCAGATCGTCCAGTGCCCGCAGCGTTTCATCTTGCGGGATTTCCAGCGATGGGCGGTGGATCTGGTACAGGTCAATGTGGTCAGTTCCGAGTCGGCGCAGTGAATCCTCGCAGGCGCGCATCAGGTGGTGGCGGCTGTTGCCCTGGTCATTGGGTCCAGGCCCCATCATGCCGTGCGCCTTTGTCGCCAGGACGACCTGGTCACGCCGGCGGTTCTGTTTGAGCGCCTGGCCGACGATGCGCTCGCTTTCGCCCGCGTTATACACGTTGGCGGTGTCGATGAAGTTGATGCCGCCGTCGACCGCGGCGTCGACGATGCGGACCGAATCCTCTTCGGATGTCGGGCCGCCGAAGTTCATGGCTCCGAGACAAATCGGCGAAACCTGGACTCCGGTGCGGCCTAGGTTGCGGTAAATCACGGAAGGCTCCTTGTGTAGCTGCCTGCGGGGTTCGTCGCGCCAAGCCGTAGGCGGGGCGCCAACTAAGAAACGCTCCATCTTGGCGCGACTGAGAGCCGAGGCGACGCCCTAGTAGTAGTCGGGCGCGACAAGGCGTAGCCATCGTAGTGTTCTGCCATCAAGCTCACGCAGTGGCCGGTTGGCTGGTTGACTGCTGTCTTCCCGAGCTCGAATGGCCCGGTAATCCAACAATCACAACGACAGCTCAGAACGGGCGCACGCTCGCCGATCCAAACGACGCACACCGGGGGACCCGGCGTATGCGACCCACTGAGGTCGTTTCGGAAGCCGACCGCCGACCGGGACGCTTTCCAGCGGTACGTTTGTCACACCTGGAAGCGGATGAGCTGCCGAACACCGGTGATCGTAGG
>JBKOZG010000227.1:0-7997 GCA_046725775.1 Actinomycetota bacterium
GCTTGGTGGATGACCTTATCCGCAAGCGCCGAGCCATGGGTGAGGCCGCGGACAATACGGACCTCCTCGGCTGGATGATCACTGGGGTCGACAGGCAGACCGGACTGACCCTGCCAGACGAGAACATCCGTGCCCAGTGCCTCACGTTCTTGATCGCCGGTCACGAGACGACCAGTGGATTGTTGTCGTTCGCCATCTACTTCCTGCTCGAGCATCCGGAATACCTCGACCGAGCGCGTGAGGAAGTTGATCGGGTACTCGGCGGCACTCTGCTGCCGACCTTCGATCAGCTGCATGAGCTGACTTACCTACGCCAGGTTCTCGATGAGGCACTGCGGCTGTGGCCGACCGCGTCGGGCTTCAGGCGTCACGCGAGGGAGGACACTGTCATCGGTGGCGGGCGCTACGCGATCCCGAAAGAGCTGGGGATGATGGTCTTTTCCCCGATGTTGCATCGTGACAAATCCATCTGGGGCGAAGACGCCGATGAGTTCAACCCAGACCACACCACGCCGGAGCGGATGAGTGCAATCCCTCCGAACGCGTACAAGCCGTTCGGCACTGGGCAACGGGCCTGCATCGGGCGTCAGTTTGCTCTGCAGGAGGCCGTGCTTGTCCTCGGCATGCTGCTGCAGCGGTTCGAGTTGATCAAGGATCCGAACTACCGACTGCACACCAAGGTGACCCTGACCGTCAAGCCTGCCGACTTCTCAATTCAGGTCAGGCGCCGTGCAGATCGGCCGATCGACAAAGAGCCGATCCCTGTCTCCCCGACAGCTCAGAGCAAGCCGGGACCAGCGATCAGCGATGGGCACCATACACCGCTGGCTGTACTGTTCGGGTCGAACCTCGGGACAGCCGAGGGCCTTGCCACACGCCTTGCGCAAGAGGGCACCGAGCGCGGATACGACGTAACCCTGGGTTCGCTTGACGATTACGTTGAGCAGCTGCCCGCGAAAGCAGCGATCCTGGTTTGCTCCTCTTATAACGGGCTACCACCGGACAACGCAATCAAGTTCCACCATTGGATGGACGAGGCGGGACCGACGGCTTTTGAGAACTTGTCTTACACCGTCTTTGGCTGCGGCAACACCGAGTGGGCGACGACGTACCAGGCAGTGCCGACTGAGCTCGATGCAGGGCTCGAGCAACATGGCGCCAAACGCATACATCCTCGTGGTGCCGGCGACGTCCGCGGCGACTTCGATGCCGCGTACCGCAACTGGCACGACACACTCTGGAAACACATCGCCACCACGCTCGGCGTCGACGCGCCGCACGAGACGGATGAGAGTCAGCCGAGGCTGTCGATCACCGTAACGAATCGGCAGGTGACCAACCCCGTCATCATGTCCTACCACGCGCAGGCAGCGGTCGTGCGTGACAATCACGAGCTGTTGGGCACCAACGCCGGCCGGTCGACCCGGCACGTGGAGGTCGCCCTACCCTCCGGCGCGGCCTACAAAGCAGGCGACCACCTTGGAGTGCTGCCGCGTAACAACATCAACCTCATCCGACGCGTCATGCTCCACTTCGGGCTGGACGCCGGTTCCTACCTCACGATCATCCCGAACCGCGGCAATCACACTCATCTGCCCACCGACGAGCCAGCCCCGCTACTCGGCATCTTGGGCAGTTGTGTCGAGCTACAGGATCCGGCGACCCGCAGCGACATCGAGGTGATGGCTAGCTACACCAGCGATCCGGAGCAACGGTCATCACTTGAAGGCCTCGTTGGTACCGATGATGAATCTCAGACCAGGTTCCGCAACGAGGTGCTGGCACGTGGCCGCTCCTTGCTCGACCTGCTCGAGGACTACTCAGCGTGTGACATGCCGTTCGAGGTTTTCCTCGACCGCCTGCCACCGCTGCGCCCCCGCTACTACTCCATCTCCTCCTCACCGATGGTCAGCCCCGACATGTGCAGCATCACTACTGGGGTGTTGCGCGGGCCCGCCCGCTCGGGGGTCGGCGAGTTCAACGGTGTGTGCTCCAGTTACCTTGAATCGAACGCCCCGAACAGCACGGTTTTCGCTTTCGTGCGCGAGCCGACGATCGCCTTCCGACCACCGGATGATCCGCAGCTGCCGATGATCATGATCGGTGCCGGTACCGGGCTGGCGCCCTTCCGCGGCTTCTTGCAGGAGCGGGCCGCGCAGCGCGCCAGCGGAGTCCCCGTCGCCACTTCTTTGCTCTTCTTTGGTTGCCGGACGTCTGAGGACGACTACCTCTACGAGGATGAGCTGCGTCGCTACGAGGCCGACGGCGTAGTCAAGGTGGACGCCGTATTCTCGCGCGAGGGCAATTCGCAGCGTCGCTATGTGCAGGATGCCATCATCGAGCGGGCAGACGATGTCTGGGATCTCATAGCGAACAGAACGCCAATATCTATGTCTGCGGCAATGCCAACACCATGGCGCCCGGTGTGCGTACTGCACTCATTCAAGTGTTCCGGATGAACTCTGGCGCCTCGATGGACGGCAATAACTGGCTGGCCGGGCTGCGAGCCGATGGCCGGTTCCTCGAGGACATTGGGGAGGCTGAAAGATCATGGCCGAGCCGCCGATCACGGAGCCTCGGGTAGAGCCCAACCGCCGCGCCAAGCGGCGGACTCCAGCGTCGCCCACCGTGAAACTTGCCCGGATGTCGAGCCTGACGGGCATCCTCTTCGCCGTGCTCTTTGTGGTCGCGTTGGTTTTCGTCGATAGGACGCCCACGTTGTCTGCCTCGGATGCCGAGATCACCGCGTTCTACGGCGGCAGCAGCACGTTGCTAGTCACCGTCGGCATCTATCTCGTCCCACTTGCCGGAATCGCCTTCCTATGGCACGCGCACGCCACTCGGCTGCTCATCCAGTCCCGCACGCCGGCCCCGTCCCCCATTCCCTACGGGTTACAGCTGGTGTCCGGCATTCTCTTCGTCGTTCTGCTTTTCGCGGGGACGGCATCGGCAGGCTCTGTTGCGCTATTGAAGGATCTGACGAGTGCCCCGCTGCCGTCGGCCGACTTCGTCAGAGGCATGCTCGCAGTCGGCTATGGAATGGTCTTTGTCTACTCACTTCGCGGTGCCGGCATGTACGCGCTGACCACGACGACCCTGCTCCGCCAAGTCGACATCATGCCCAAGTGGTTGGCCTTGGTGAGTTACCTGGTGGCGACCTTCCTGCTGTTGAGCACGGTGATGCACCCGGCAGCCATGCTCCTCTTCCCCACCTGGGTGGTCATCGCCGGCCTGGTGGTCTTCATCCGCGCCGGTCGCGTCGCCGAACCGGCCGCATCTGAAAGGCAATCCGCGTGACTACATCGCAACCGCTTGAGGACCGTCAGACCACACCGTTGACGGTTGATGACATTCCAGGACCGAAGGGCCTACCCGTCTTCGGCAACATGTTCGACGTGCCCGCGGACCACCAGATCGTGACGCTCATGGAGGTGGTCCGCGAACTCGGTCCGATGGTCCGGTTGCGTACCCCGGCCGGTGATCGGTACGTGGCGTCAGGCCTCGCGATGATCGACGACCTGTGCGACGACGAGCGATTCGACAAGCTCGTCGGGGACGGTCAGAAGGCCGTCCGGAGCTACGGCCGGAGCGCCGCATTGTTCACCTCCGACACCGATGATCCGAACTGGTCCAAGGCCCACAACATTTTGCTGCCCAACTTCAGCCAGCAAGCGATGCGGGACTACGTGCCGATGATGAACGACATCGCGACCCAGTTGATGCAGAAGTGGGAGCGTTTGAATCCGGGCGAACCGGTCGACGTAACGGCAGACATGACCCGACTCACCCTCGACACCATCGCGCTATGCGGTTTCGGCTACCGCTTCAACTCCTTCTACCGCGACACATTGCATCCCTTCGTCGAGGCGATGTACGGAGTATTGGGAGAAAGCTCGAGACGCGCCCGGGAACTGCCCATCCAGACCAAGCTGCGGCGCGGCGCTTCGCGCAAACTGGCCGAGAACTACCGCTACATGGAGAGCGAAGTCCAACAGATCATCGACGAGCGGCGGCGCGCCGGAAACGTCGAAGAGCACAAGGATTTGCTCAGCGCCATGCTCACCGGAGTGGACAAGAAGACCGGCCAGAAGCTGGACGACGACAACATCGTGGCCCAATGCCAGACGTTCCTGATCGCCGGCCACGAAACCACCAGCGGCCTGCTCTCCTTCGCCATCAGCTTCTTGATCAAGCATCCCGATGTGGTTGCCCGAGCTCAGGAAGAGGTCGATCGAGTTCTGGGCACTGACACATCTGTGTTGCCCACGTACCAGCAGATTCAGGGCCTCACCTACGTCAATCAGATCCTCAGCGAAACGCTGCGGCTGTGGCCCACCGTGTCCGCGTTCACCCGTTACCCGTACAACGACGCCATGGTCGGGCCGTATCTCATGCCCAAAGGATCCTCAATCACCGGATTCACGATCATGCTCCACCGCGACCCGAGCGTCTGGGGCGCCGATGCCGAGGAGTACAACCCGGACCACTTCCGCCCAGAGACCCGGTCGCAGATTCCGCCTAACGCATTCAAGCCGTTCGGCTCGGGTCAGCGGGCTTGCATCGGGCGCCAGTTCGCCATGCAGGAAGCGATGCTCGTCCTCGGCATGCTGCTGCAACGTTTCGAGTTCGTGGATTACCTGAACTATGAGCTGAAGGTCAAAGAAGGTCTGACGATCAAGCCCGACGGCTTGTCCATCAAGATCAAGCAGCGCCCCGGTCGAACCACCGGAACCGCGCCGATCGCGATCACCACCGTGCCGATCGACGGGCAAGCCGCTGAACCTAAGACTCGCCCACAGCGGACTGGCGAGGGACATAACACCCCGCTCATGGTGCTGTTCGGTTCCAACCTGGGAACCGCGGAAGGAATTTCCACTCGGATTGCCCAAGATGGGTCAGATCGTGGCTACGCGATGACCTTGGGCGCTCTGGATGATCACACCGGCGAGCTGCCACGCGAAGGGGCGCTGGTCGTGGTTTGCGCTTCCTACAACGGCAAGCCGCCGGACAACGCCGAGCGGTTCTGCCGCTGGATTACCGATTCGGCCACACCCGCAGACGCCGGATCCGGTTTGGCCTTTTCGGTCTTCGGGTGCGGCAACATGGACTGGGCCTCGACGTACCAGGCGGTACCGACACTGATTGATGCACAGCTTGAGAGTCACGGTGCCCGCCGGACCATGCGCGCGGCGAGGGCGACGCGCGCTCGGACTTCGACGGTCAGTTCTCGGAGTGGTACCAGGGTCTGTGGTCTTCGCTGGCCGAGAACCTGGCCCTTTCCGCCGAGTCCACTACGGTGACCGCGGTCGAGCCTCGGCTGCGGCTGACCATGGAGAACAAGCAGACGACAAACCCTGTAGTGATGTCCTACCGGGCTCATCCGTCCACGCTGGTGGTCAATCGAGAACTGCTGAGTAACGGTCAATCTGCTTCCGACGCGCGTTCTGCCCGTCACATCGAGCTGGAGTTGCCGACCGGAATGGAGTATCAGACCGGTGATCATCTCGGCGTGCTTCCCCGCAACAACGTCAACCTCATCCGGCGGGTAATGGCTCGGTTCGGTCTGGACGCCGGCACATACATCACCATCAATCCAACCGGCGGCGGAACGTACACCCACCTGCCGCTGGGAGAACCCGCGCCGCTACTTGGCATCCTCGGCGCCTGCGTCGAGCTGCAGGACGTCGCCAGTCGAAATGATCTTGCCGTGCTGGCCCGATACGCGACGGACCCCGATGAAGCAGCGCAGCTGCAGACAATGTCCGGGCTCGATGAGGAAGGCCGGGAGGCCTACCGCGAGCGTGTGGCAGCCCGTCGGCGGTCGGTGCTGGAGCTGCTTGGCGATTTCCCAAGCATCGACCTGCCGTTCAACGTCTACTTGGAGCTGCTGCCACCTATGCGGCCGCGCTACTACTCCATCTCCTCCTGCCCCGCCGTCGCGAGCACGTGCCATCTCACCGTTGGCGTGCTACATGGTCGTGCCCGCAGCGGCGACGGGTACTTCAACGGGGTTGCCTCGAACCACCTGGGCAGCAGCATGGAGGGCAGTACACAGTTCACCTTTGTTCGGAAACCGACCATCCCATTCCGCCCGCCGGCCAATCCACATATCCCGATGATCATGGTCGGGGCCGGCACCGGCATGGCGCCCTTCCGTGGTTTCCTGCAAGAGCGCGCCGCGCTGGCGGAGAAGGGCGTCCCCGTCGGGAAGTCGATCCTCTTCTATGGATGCCGAAACGCGGCACATGACATGCTTTACGCCGACGAGCTGAAGGCCCTCGAAGAGTCGGGAATCACCCAGCTGCAGGTCGCCTTCTCGCGGGAGCCGGGACAGCCGCGAACCTTCGTCCAGCACCTGATCGAGCGCGAACGGGATCATGTCTGGGATCTCATCGAAGATGGTGCGGTGATCTATGTGTGCGGTAATGCCAACACGATGGCGCCTGGCGTACGCGCGGCTCTGATGGACATCTACCGGGCGAAGACGAATGGGTCGGGTTCCACCGCAGACGAGTGGCTCGCAGGGCTGCGGGAGGACGACCGCTACTTGGAGGACATCTGGGGGGAGATGGCGTCTGGACTGTGACCGGAGCCGAGCTAGGCGTCGGCTAGGCGGCGACGGCGCCTGGGTTCGGCTTTGCAGCCTCCCAGACGGCGGCGCTGAAGTTGGTGCGGCCGAGGGCGAGGGTGCCTTGGTTGGTGACCAGGTAGACATAGCCGACGGGTGTGCGGTGCACGAAGTAGCCCGGCTCGGGTTGGTGCTTAGCCCAGCCTCCGTGGGTGACGGCTCGATGTGTGGGGCGGGCCATTGGGCCGAGGTTGCCGAGTCGGGTCTGACTCGGTGGCCCGCCGTAGTCGGTTGGCACGTAGCGTTCGGTGTGGTCAAGATCCATGTTTTCGCTGAGACAGGTGCCGAAGGGGAAGACATCGGCGATCTGGCGGACCCGGACCGCGGTCCGGAGTCGTTGCGGCACTTCATACCCATCGACTGGGGCGACCTCGGTGGGATCCAGTACTGGTTGGATTCGGACCTGACATCGGCTGCGGCCCAGGAATTCCACCAGCTCATCCAGGGTGAGTGGGCCGCCGTCTTGCGGCCGCACCACCGGGTGACCGGAACGGAGCGCGGCATCGGAAAGGTGGAAGTGGAGGACCACCCGCGGCCGCGCCGCCGAGGCGTCCAATCCTGGCGGCACCGCCACCGACAATGAGTGATGATCATCCACCCCTGCCGGCGATCCGGGTTCGTCCTCGGACGTAGCGTTGGGCACGTATCCGCGCTCGTCCTCGGATGAGGCGCTGGGCTCCCATCCGCGCTCATCCACGGACGTAGCGTTGGGCTGCCATCCGCGCTCGTCCTCGGATGAGGCGATGGGTTCGGCCGGCTCTGTGGATTCGTTTGGCTGATCGCTTTGGTCGTGCTGATGCTCGATGAGAAGCCGCAGCGCTTCAGCTGGCTGGGCGAGTATCCCGATGGCGCGGGCCCGAAGGGCCCCGATCGGATCGGTGTCGCCGCGGACGGCCAGAATATCGGCGATCCTGTTCACCGTCGCCAGGAACCAGATGGCATCGCCTGCCGCCGCCTTGGCAACGATGGTTTTCAACCCGTCCTCGGAGTCGAAGCTGAACACATCTTGGGTGGTGCGGGCCCGCTTGGCCCGCTCCGCAGCCAGTGCCGGGTCGGCCTGGAGGATTGTCGCGGACAAGATGGTGGCGAACCGCGGCCACGGCATCATCCCAACGAAGTCGCTCAGCGCGTGATCGACATCGGCGCAGGCTTCCCACGACAAAGGTCGGGTCTGTTCGGCGATCTTGCGGGCTTGCCAGGCCCGTACCCCGCCGGTCAACACCCGATCCCACAACCTGGGCAGCCGATACCGCAGATCCAACGCGTCGGCGATCAACGCTCGAGCCGCCGCCATCCCGGTGCCCTGCAATGCGCCCAGCTCGGCGGCGCAGTACTCCGACACCTCGGGGGTTCCTTCACCGCCCCAGGC
>JBKOZG010000284.1:0-8273 GCA_046725775.1 Actinomycetota bacterium
CCCTGACTCCACGGTGTGCTGGTGTTTGAGCCATCGGCTCGACTCAAAGACAAATCAAGCGCTCGTCGGCCGCGCCAGGGGCGATTACGTCAAGAAGCTGTGCGCTCGTCGCGTCGCGCCCGGCGTCCTTGCGTACCAAGATCTGGAAGTGGTCGGCTGGGCGGCCGTCGCACCCCGGTCCGAACTTCCCTTCGCTCGGTCTACCAAGATTCCCCATCTTGATCACCTACCGGTCTGGTCGGTGTGGTGTATCCGTGTCCGACCGGGCCACCGCGGCGAGGGCATCTCGCACGCCCTGCTCGACGGTGCTGTGGCATACGCGCGGTCAAAGGGTGCACCAGCGGTCGAGGGTTACCCCGTGGAAAACAATGGCAAGAAGGTCGACCTCACGATGGCCTATGTGGGCACGCGCAAGCTCTTCGAGGACGCCGGCTTCACCAAGGCCGCCGACACCAACGCGGTCTCAGGTGGGTTCCCGCGCGTCCTGATGCGGTTGGCGCTCGGCTGACCAACTACCCTGCCGAGACTCGCGTCGGCGGTCCTTCGGCGATGCAGCCACCACTCGACGATCAGCAGGTTGACAACCCAACTCATCCAACTCGCGGCCCCAATTGCCTGGCTGAGTGCAGCCGTATCGACCTCGGCACCTGTATAGATCTCTGGCACGAACACAGCAAAGGCGATCGCTAGCCAGACTCTATTGGCGATGATGGAGAAGGCCAGTGCAACGCTGCGCAGCATCCATTGGCGGTGATCGGCATAGCGGCGTTGCCGGATCGCTCGGAACCCGGCAAGCGTGGTGCCGCACCAGAGCACAGCCAGCATCGTGTTCGCCAGCTGCTGATTGGCGCCGAACTGGCCCATTGGGGCGATGATCATGACGCAGACCGATGCGATCAGCGCCGCGGTGACATAGACACGGCCGCTCCAGCGATGAATGGCGCGGTGGGACCGGCGTAGCCACGGCCACACCTGGAGGCAGGCTGCGAGCGGCGCTATCGAACCGAGGAAGATGTGGATGACAAGCAGCGGGTAGTAGCTCGCGTCGGGTGGCATTGGCTGGATTCGAGCACGCGCTGGGTCAAGCGTGAGATATGGCGGCACCGCGTAGCCGATGAAGATCACTGTCAGCAGTGCCAACGGCGCCACCCAGGGCCGGCGGAGCAAAAGTCTCCGCGCCGCCAAACGATGATCGTCGGCCAAGGGGGTGCTACGGCTCAGCTCTTCGGTCGACATGACACTCAGCATGGTGATCACGGCCGGCTTCGCGCACTGATGCCTGCCCTAAACCTTCGGTTCGGGTTAACCCCAGCACGGGCCTTGGTCTCCTCATCGCGGCCGGCCCACCACGCGGGCCTCATCCCATACCGGCTCTGCCGATTCATAAACGCTGCCGTCGCCGCCGAAGATCAAGTATCTGTCGAAGCCACGGGCGAACCACCGGTCGTGGGTGGCGGCGATCACCGTGCCCTGGAAGGAATCGAGGCCACGCTCCAGTGCCTCCGCGGATTCCAAGTCGAGATTGTCGGTCGGCTCGTCGAGAAGCAGCAGCGTCGCACCGCTCAACTCCAGCAGCAGAATCTGGAGCCGCGCCTGTTGACCTCCCGACAACGACTCGAATCGCTGCTCGGCGGACCTGGCGAGCTCGTAGCGGTCCAGCTTGCGGGACGCCTCCTCACGCCCCATACCGGCCCGATGATCATCACCGCGATGCAAGATCTCGAGCAGAGTGCGACTCAGCAGCTCAGGATGATGGTGGGTCTGCGCGAACCAGCCGGGTCGTACCCGGGCACCGAGTCTCGCCTTGCCGGTATGGGAAACCGGCGAGATGTCAAGATCGCTGACCGGCTCGTGTTCACGATCAGGATCGGAGCCGCCGCGGGCCAGCAAGCGGAGGAAATGCGACTTGCCGGAGCCGTTCGACCCGAGCACTGCAACCCGGTCACCGAACCAGATCTCGGCGTCGAACGGCTTCATCAGACCGGTCAGCTCGAGATTATCGATGATGACCGCGCGCTTCCCCGTACGCCCGCCGCTGAGCCGCATTGAGACCCTCTGCTCCAGCGGCACCGCCTGAGGCGGCCCGGCTTCGGAGAATTTGGCCAGCCTGGTCTGGGCCGCCTGGTACCGCGAGGCCATATCGGAGTTGTACGCGGCCTTGGCCTTGTACATCAGCATCAGTTCGCGAAGTCTCCGATGTTGCTCGTCCCAGCGCCGCCGCAGCTCCTCCAAGCGTGCGAACCGGTCTCGACGGGCGGCTGCCAAGCTGGCGAAACCGGATCCGTGGATCCACACCGAATTGCCAGCGGCGCCCAATTCCAACACAGCGATTGTCTTCGCGGTTTGGGCCAGCAGCTCGCGATCGTGGCTCACCAGCAGCACCGATTTCTGGGTGTTGATGAGCTGGCCCTCTAGCCAGCGCTTGGCTGGGACATCCAAGAAGTTGTCTGGTTCGTCAAGGAGCAAGACCTCATCTGGACCACGAAGCAAGGCTTCCAGCGCAAGCCTCTTCTGTTCCCCTCCGGAGAGCGTGCTGACCTCGCGCCACTTGGCCCGGTCATAGCTCATCCCCAGAGCCTCGGTGCAGCAGGCATCGAAGATCACCTCGAAGTGGTACCCACCTGCGTCGGCGTAGTCGGCCAGCGCCTGCGCGTAACGTAGCTGGGTCTGTTCTCGATCGTCCTCCATCAACTTCAGCTCAAGTTGGTCAACTTCATACACTGCGCGGCGTAGTGCAGGTGGCGAGAGCGAGAACAGCAGGTCGCGTACGGTCGTCGATCCGGAGGATCGCTCGGGATGTGTCGAGTCACGGACGCTGCCGATGAACTGACGCATCACACCCACGCCACCGCTCCGGGAGACCGAGCCGCTGGTCGGCGTCAGATCACCAGCGATGATCTTCAGCAGCGTGGTCTTGCCGGCGCCGTTGGGCCCGACCAGGGCGACCGTGGAACCTTCACCAACGCGGAATGACACATCGTCGAGCAGCATGCGCCCGTCGGGCAGGTGATAACTCACCCCGGCAAGATCGACATGTCCCATGGACGGCCATGCTAGGCGCGACCCCGAGCACGACGCGACCGCAATTCCCCCACCTCGTAACAGGTCAGGCGGCAAGCAGCATGGCCAGGGCGGCCGTGTCGGCGTTGACCTGAGGATCAATGCCGACCTTGCTGATGAGCTGCGTCACCGTACCGTCCACGTCGGCCTCGACCCAGGCGGCGCGATGATCCAGTCCCAGGTGCGGCAGACCAGGCAGGAATACACATCCCGATGCCACCTTGTACTCCGGGACGCTCGAAAGCGTGCTGGAAGGCGGGTGCAGCACGATCAGCCCTGGCGGCTGATGCTCCGCAAAATGCCCGGGCCGAAGGGGATGGTCGCCCAGCAGTTGCCCCTCGGCCACCACCAGGCCAACGGCGCTCGGGTGCGGTTCTTCCGGCAACTCCTCACGTACTCGAAACACAGTGCTGGTCGGTAGCAAACCCGGAACGGCAGCCATCTGCACGGCAAGCACCAAGAAGCGCGCCCACTCGACGGTGTCGTTGGGCCAGCGCCCCATCAACATGAAGCCATACAGCGATCCATCGGCTTGCAGCGGTGCAACCTCGATCGACGATGGCCGATCGCCATCCATGATGACCTCCCAACTCGCTGCTCACGTGCAGCACCGTGGTGGTACGTCGTTGATCACCAGCCGAACTCCTGCTTAATAGTCCCTACGCAGGAGTTAGCAGACAAGGGGGTGGGAGTGCTAACAGCCAGCACCGACATCCCGATCGGTATCACTTCGTGATCTTCGGGACTGAGGCCAGCGGCAGTCGTAACTCCGCAAGCGTTTGCCATGGGGCCTCCCCGGCGGTGATCGCAACAGTACCGCCCGCTCGAGTGAGCAGGTCACGGACTATAGCCAGCCCGAGTCCAGCTCCCCCTGAGTTCCGACCCCGCGCGTCGTCGAGCCTGGTGAAGCGCTGGAAGACTCGCTCTCGATGTTCAGGCGGGATGCCCTGTCCGTCGTCGCTGACGCTGATGACGGCTTGATCCTGATCAACTGTGGCCGCAACCGTCACCCGAGTGCGCGCGTGCCGCACTGCGTTATCGACCACGTTCCTGACCGCTCGATCCAGCTCATTGGGATCGACCCTTATCAGTATCGGCTCATTCGCGACAAGCGACACAGGAACTCGAGCATTGGCGTACGTCCTGGTCACCTCGGCCAACAGTGCGCGACCATCGACAGCACTCAACTGTGCTGGTGGCCTGGTATCGGCGTCGACTCGCGCAAGGAGCAACAGGTCTTCGACCAAGCCCGAAAGCCGCTTGACATCAACGATGAGGTCGGCAGGTAGCGTACTGCCCTCGCCAAGCCGCTCGGCCACCTCCAACTGCGCCTGGATGTTCGCCAGCGGGCTACGCAGTTCATGAGCGGCGTCCGCCACAAACGAGCGCTGCCGTTCCTGGGCGTCAGCCAGGCGATCGAGCATCTCGTTGAGGGTTACTGCCAGAGCGCGAATCTCGTCTGCAGCAGTCGGTACGGGGAGCCGTTCGCCTCTCGCCGAGCCACGGATCCGGCCTGTTCGACTGATCTGCTCGGCACTGGCGCGGAGCTGCTCCACCGGTCGCAGTGTCCAGCCGATCACCCGCCACGCGATTGCCGCCAGGGCCGCCAGCAGCAGCGGAAATGTGATGAGCAGCGCGTTCCGCAGCGCCGTACGCGTGGCGAGCACATCGCCGAAAGGCAGACCGATGATTACGCTGACCGGGTCCCCCGTTCCCGCGGGGATTGCTCGGACTCGCAGCGGCTCGGAAGTGCCGACGCGGACGCCGTCCACCACGACCGCCTCTCCCCCGAGAGCCGTCGCGAGCTCGTTGGGCCGCAGTAAGGGGGTTAGCCGGTCGGCTGTCACCGAACCGCCGATCACCCGTTGCTGGGCGTCCACCACCTGGACCACCTGAGCGCCGGACACCGGAATAGGACTTGGCAGCCGATTCTCCTTGACCAATGCAGCAACCTCTTGCGCACTGGTCAGGGCTTCGTTGTCCATCGTGCGATTGACTGAGTAGGTCAATGCACCGAAGAATGCCAGGCCGCCCATGATCAGCGCGATGCCGACTCCGGCGAGCCCAATGATCATCAGGCGAGCCCGTAGACTCATCGTCCAGAATCGCTTCACGTGCTGAGTTCCCTAGATCACGCCATCAGCCGGTACCCGACGCCGCGTACCGTAATCAGATGATCATTCCCGATCTTGCGCCGCAGGTAGCCGACGTAGACCTCGACGGCATTAGGCGCAACATCGGCAGCGCTGTCCCACACGTGATCGAGCAGCTCAGCCTTGCCGATCACCCGACCGGCGTTGCGGATCAGATACTCCAGCAGCACAAACTCCCGAGGCGTCAAGTCGGCCGGCGCACCGTTCACCCAGACCTCGCGGCTCGCGGGGTCCAGGCTCAGGCCTCCTGCGCTGAGAACCACCGGCCTAGCTCTGGCGCCGCGCCGCAGCAGCGCTCGAATCCTGGCCAACAGGACGACGAAGGAAAAGGGCTTGGTCAGATAGTCATCGGCGCCATCGTCCAGAGCGTCGGCTTGATCGTATTCACCATCCTTGGCCGACAGCATCAGCACCGGAACCCAATTCTGATGTGCGCGCAGTCGGCGCACCACCTCATATCCCGAAAGTCCAGGCAGCATGACATCGAGTACCACCGCGTCGAAGTCGCCGTGCTGAGCCAGCCGTAGGCCAGCTGTCCCGTCGCTGGCACTCTCCACCACGAATCCCTCAGCTGCGAGCCCACGCCGCAGTGCGGCGACCATCCGCTCCTCATCGTCGACCAGCAGCACCCGCACATGCCAAGTATCGGCTGCGAGCGTCGATAATCGCGCGCCCCCGTGGTGAGAAGGAGCGAGCGGAGGCGTTGTTCCTCCGCCGAGCGACGACGAACTAGGCGGCCTCAAAGCGCGATGCGCGAGCAGCCAAAGGCAAGTCTGGACTCGGCCGCTTGGGCCCTCACAGTGAGCCTGGCCGACCTCAGGGTTCTCACAGTGTGCGAAGGCAACAATTGGGCACATGCGGATTTTCGACTCCAAACCAGTGCTGCGTTTGCTGGCGCCGCTGGCCTTCGTGCTCGTCGTTGCGGGAACCGGCCTGATCGCCGCTACCGCGAGCGCCGAAGATAAGCTGCCGCCCCGGACGCCACAGGAATTGCTGGTCGACCTCCAGCAGGCTAAGGCCGACGGTTTGTCCGGAACCGTCATCGAACGCGCCGATCTGGGGATCCCGGTCATTCCCGGGGCAGATGGACGCGACGACCCGGAGCTCACCTCTCTGGTTGCCGGCACCCACACACTTCGGGTGCGATATGCAGCGCCCGACAAGGCGCGCTTGGCCATATTGGACACCTACAGCGAATACGACCTCATTAGGAACGGCACGGATGTCTGGACTTGGTCCAGCAAGGAGAACGCGGCCAAACACCGTACACTCACCGCCGATCAAGCTCGCGAACCTGGCAGTACGCCGTCGGCAATGCCTAGGACGCCAGAAGAGGCGGCTGATCGGGTGCTCAGAGCGCTCGAGCAGAAGACCACGGTGACGAGCGACAGTTCGGTCGAAGTTGCCGGCCGCCCGGCGTACGAGCTGGTGCTTGATCCGAACGATGCCAACACCTTGATCGGCCAAGTGCGGATCGCGATTGACGGCGAGACCAAGCTGCCGCTCCGCGTGCAGTTGTTCGGAACTGACTCCAAGATCGTTTTCGAGGTCGCTTACACGTCGGTGAACTTCACCCGGCCTGATGATGCCGAGTTCATCTTCAATCCCCCGCCAGGCGCCAGGGTGACCGAGATCCAGCCAAGCGACCAGACACCGAGCGCGCAAGATCGCAAGCAGGCGGAGGAGGCCAGGAATGCCACCACCGTCGTCGGTAGCGGCTGGACTGCAGTTGTCATAGCCAAGGTTGGCGATACTGCAACCGGTAAGGCGGCCAACCAGCAGCTCAAGGCATTTCTCGATCGGCTGCAGCCGGTGAACGGCTCGTGGGGTTCCGGTCGGCTGCTCGCCGGTACCGCCTTCTCGGCCGTGTGGATTGACGACGGCCGGCTTGCTGTAGGCGCGGTACGCCCCGACGTGATCTACCAGGCGCTCAGCAGGTGAAATCGGCGCCAGCCGATGCCGCATCGGCGCCAGCCGATGCCGCGCCCATCGTCACCAACGGGCTGACCAAGCGGTTCCGGCGCCAAATCGCCGTTGATCGCATCGACCTGGAGGTTGCCGAGGGTGCGGTCTACGGCTTCTTGGGCCCGAACGGCTCCGGCAAAACGACCACGATCCGTATGCTTCTCGGTCTGATCTCACCGACGGCAGGGCAGATTTCGCTGCTGGGCTCGCGGATGCCCTCCGCCTCTCGTACGGTGCTACGACGCGTCGGCTCGCTCGTGGAAGGTCCGGCTTTCCATCCCTACCTTTCCGGGCGCGCCAACCTTGCCAGACTCGATGCCGCCGATCGCTACAGCGACCCGCGGACCTCTAGGTTGCGAATCTACGCCGCGCTCGACCGGGTTGGGTTGCTTGCGGCCGCGCAGAAGCGCTATCGGGCGTACTCGCTCGGCATGCGTCAGCGATTGGCAATCGCAAACTCACTGCTGATGCCGCGTGACCTGCTGGTGCTGGACGAGCCCACCAACGGCCTCGACCCGCAGGGCACTCGGGAGGTTCGGCACCTCATCAGCGAGCTGGCGCGCGATGGCGCCACCGTGCTGGTCTCAAGTCACCTGCTTGCCGAGGTCGAGCAGATCTGCAGCCATGTTGGGGTGATGTACGAGGGCCGGCTGGTGGCTCAGGGACCGCTGAGCGAGCTACGGGCCGGCACGGTGCAAACCGTACGCGTCGACACCGACCGGACCGAGGATGCGGCGCGGGTGCTGAGCGAGCTGGGTCTGAGCGGGATCGCAAGCTCGCCTGGTTATGTGACCGCAACGCTGGGCGACGTGGCGGTCGAAAAGATCATGCCCGACTTGGTGAACGCCTGCGTACCGGTGCTGGGGTTCGCGGTGCTGCAGCCCAGCCTTGAGGATGTGTTCGTGTCGCTGACGGGTGAGGGCTTCGATGTCAGCGGCTGAGCTCTTCGTCGTCGCCAGCCCGCCGCGTGCTCGCGTGTCAACCCGATTCCTGCGGTCGGAGCTCAAGATCATCTTCGGTCGCCGGCGCAACATCGCAGGGCTAGGGGCTGTCTCTTATACACATCTCCGAGCCCACGAGACTCTCACACGCATC
>JBKOZG010000422.1:0-4519 GCA_046725775.1 Actinomycetota bacterium
CGCTGCACGCCGGGATCGCGCTGCTGTGGCCGTCGTTCTGGGCGCTCGTCGCGGTTCCCGTCTCGGCTGGATTGCTCCTCTGGGGCGCGATCGTCCCCGAGGAGCAATACCTGAAGGTGAAGTTCGGAGCCGAATACGAGCAGTACGCCGCGCGGGTCCGGCGCTGGTTGTGATCCGGGATCCCGGAAACCTGAAGGCCAGGTCGTAAGGAGGTTTCTCACTCGTGGGTCGCCCATGCAACGAATGACCCCTCTCGAGCCCGGTGGCGACGACGACAGCCCGACTTACCCCTTGAGGCAAATCGTGGACACGGCTCAGCCGCAGCGCGAGCAGCCGATGGAGCCGTGGGGGAACGCGGGTCGAAGCGGACCACTAGCTCGTCCCGTGTCACACCGGGTGCCTCGAGGTGTAGGACGGCTGGAAACGACGCCACCCCACGGCATGGCCTTCGAATTTGCCTGGCGCCAGCGGCACCGAGCACTTCGGCGAACTCGCGGACCCGTGTGGGATTGAGGAGCATGGCACCGAGTTCTAGACGCCCTGGCTTGCCTCGGTTGCCGTCGATGCATTCGCGCAGCAGGTCGGTGTGCCCGCAGTGCCTGGCGTACTCCTCGATCCGGTGTACCAGCAACTCCTGACGGCGATACCGTCCTTCCCTAAAACGCTCGCCCAGATTCGGATGCTCGGCCAGCATGGCGTCAGTCGCAGCCCGCTCGTGGGCGAGGTCGGCATACGCGGCGTCGACCACCGTCTGCGCGCGTCGGCCGCGAGCGCTGTCGCAAGCGCGCGGAGCGATCAGGCAGAATGCTGATCCGTCGGCCCGCCTTTGGTCCTCTTACAGGCGCCCGTATGCCGACCCGCTTGCGGGCACGCTGGGGAGAACCTTGACGGGCGTCGCCGGTCAGCGTCATCGCAGGTGGATATGCGAACTCCTGGTGCTGGGGTACTCACGCGTCCGGGCCCAGGCGCGGCGAGCACCCACCCGACTCGGGCGCATTCGACGCTGTCCACTGATGAGGTTGAGGCGGATGGCCGCACATTAGGAGGGCCATCGGTTGGACCTGTCCGCCTGCCGCGGCAGGTACATGTTGTGTCAACGGTTTTCCTGTACCAGCTTGAGCATGTCCTGAATTTGATCGGTGACTCCCTGGGGGTTGTCGTCGTAAATTTCGTGCCCGCCGGAAAGGACGAGGTGAACAGGGCGAGAGCTGCCGGTCAACCAGACCCTTCTGTTCGTCGGGGTTGGTCGCGGATTGCCCGGCGTCGGCGGTGATCACCATGAGGGGAATGGCCGGGATTGGCAACCGGTGCAGAGCCATCTGCCGTTCAACGGCGACGTAGTCCATGTGTTCGGGGTTGCCCGGGGCATCCCAAGCCAGTTCCTTGACCTCTTCTGCCGACATCTCCGCCTGCCCCGCGGGTACATCGAGCATCACGAGGCCGGCCACCTCCTTCGGATACCGGCCGGCGTGGTGGTAGACGTTAAAGCCGCCGCCGGAGGAGCCGACGAGGATATAGGGCCCGCTCACTTTCGCCGCCGCCAGCAGCTGGTGAAGGTCGTGGACGGCGTCGTCGAGCACCCGTTCGCGCTTCGGGGCCGGGTCGCTTTCTCCGAGTCCGGCTCGGTCGTAAGTGCATACCTGGGTTTTGCTGGCCATCTCAGTCATGACAGAGCGAGTCGGCCACGAGCTGAGTCCATCATCGCCGTGTGTGCCCATCCCATCATCGTCCAGGCCTGCGGCGACAGTGGTCCACAGCCGAAGGAGGGGCCAGACCAGGTCGGTGCAGTGCAGTTCGATCGCCCCCACACACCGTCCACGAAACGCTCGTCGTCGAGGTCGATCGTGGCGGGCTCGGCCGAGGCCAGCCGGCCGTAGGCGACTACGGCGGCTTCCGTGCCGGACTCGGCCAAGGCTGCGGCGACCGGGCCGACGACCGGTGGCAGGAGCGCGCTGAGGTGTGCTGGGTCTACCCCGGCGGTCGCCGCCCCGTGGTCGGGCCGGACTCCAAGTGCAGGGTCGAGGGCGGCCCGCGCCACGGCGTCGGTCGGCGCTGTGTTGGAGTTGGCCAGGACCACGACACCGGTTCGCTCCTCAGGGACGAGTATGAGCTTCGAGCCGAACCCGGGTCAGGCGCCGCTGTGGCTGACCGTCCGGCGGCCCTGGTACGTGCCGAGGAACCAGCCCATCCCAGCCGCTTCCTCCCACGGCGGGCGTCCGGCGGGTGCTGCTGGCTGCCACATCACGTCGAGCATCTCGGCGCGGAGGTGACAGAGACCGACGGCAGGGCGGGTAGCAGGACCGGTGGCCGCCAGGTTCGCCAGCATCCACCGGCACAGGTCGTCGGTGCTGGAGTGCAGAGTCGAGCTCGGCGCGTGGCTGCGGGTGTAGGGGTACACGCCCTCTGGCACCGTCAGCGGCACTCCGACATGGGGTGCTGCGGCGCGGTCTGGCGGCACGTCGGCGCGCAGGAACGTGCTCCCGTGCATGTTGCCAGGGTCGAGGACCAGTTGCTTGATCGCGGTCTCGAACGTCTGCCCGGACACCCTGGATAGGAGGTGCCCGAGCAGCTCGAACCCGGCGTTGCAGTAGGAGTACGTCGAGCCAGGCGTATCGTCAGGCTGAAACCGGACAGCCTCAGCACGAACCGCTTGAGGGCGTGGTCGCCGAGATCCGAGACGTGCCATCCGAAGTCGATGACGTCCGGTATGCCGCTCGTGTGGGTCAGCAGGTGCCGGAGGGTGACCTCCGCGCACCCCCGTCAGCCAGGCTGAACTCGAGCAGCCACTCCACCACGGGCGCGTCCAGGTCGAGGGTCGGCTCCCCTGCCCCCACCCGGCGCGTCGCCAACCCGACAATGGCGGTCGCGACGAACGGTTTCGACAGCGACGCCAGGTGGAACATGGTCTCGGGTGTCACCGGCTCCAGGGTGCCCACCTCCTTGATCCCGAAGCCCTGGGACAGGGCGACCTCACCGTCCCGCACGACGGCGACCGCGAGTCCCGCGAGGCCGTGGGAACGCACGAGGTGCTCGACGATCGGCCAGAGAGAGTCCTCAGCGGTGCGCTGCAGTCGGAGCGCACCCGGACCCATGCCCCCAGGCTACGGCCACCGGCCGACCAAGCCCTTCCGTTGGCAGGTTGGGGGCCGCGAGCTGCTAAATTCCTGGGTGCGTGCGCCGACGAAGATCATCAGCGTTCCAACCACCGGTAGTCGACGTCCCAATGGGCATCCAGCCCATCGTTCGCCGCCATCCACATGGCTCCAAGCTTGTGGGAAAACCCCATGCGCCAGTCTGGCGACCCAAGTCGTACCGGGTGTCGTCACGCCAGCGGGTCTGCGTCAGATGCGGACTGGCTTGCGGACAGTGGCTAGGTCATGCGCGGAACCGTGGCGGCGCCACAAGTGTGCAAATCTCGATTGCAGTGGTCAACTTAGCTGCCTCCTTCCCCGGCATCGATGGTTGGAGCCTGCTTAGCCATGGCTGACTCTTTCGGGTCGCGCGGCCGAAGCATCGGCGGCAGTCCGTGCTCCTCACGCAAGATGTTGAAGATTTCGGAGCCCTTCAGAAACCACGAGAAGCCGAACGCGAGCACAGCGACCGTTTCGCCCACAAACACGGTGTAGTTGTCGTCAGACCCGCGTGCGGCAAGCGCGACACTTGCGACAACGGCGACCCAAATTACGATGGCGCAGCCCCGATGGACCCTCCGCCACCTGGTGCGCCAGCCCACCGAACGATCCTCCCGCTTCCCGTCGCGGTTGCCGAACCGGAAACAGATTACGCCGAGCAGGCCGAACAGCAGCGCGGCAAATGCCACATGAAGTATGGAGATAGTTGTCGAGATGGTGTGTGGGGCGTTGGTCGGGAAGAGCGCGACGCCGACGGCCAGCATGCCTGCCACGAAGCTGATCACGCTGTCCGCGAGGTTGCGGCGGGCGGCGAGGTATACGAGCAGTCCGGAACCGATGGCCCAAAGGCTGCCGACGAACCAGTTGCGCATCTCGGAGTGGTAGTAGTCGCTCAGCGATGGCAAGATGCGGGGCTGCCCGAACACTATCGAGTTTCCAATGACTAAGACGAATGGGAGGAGAATGCCGATGACACCAACAACTACTCGAGTCTTGAGGAAAGACTTCCGAAAAAAGCGGTCGTCCTGACTCTCATTTGCTGGCGCTTCTATCACCGAAAATCGCCACCCATTTCCCTTGACCGTCGGACCTACTCGATATCAGCCTTCTGACCTATGTCAGCTGCCCGGCTGACAGGCTAACTAACTCACCCGGTGCGGGTGGGACGCAGCCGCGACGTGGCGCGGCACGTTCCTGTTCTGACTCAATCCGGCGCCCGCAGAAGGACCCTCGAGCGGGCATGTCAGGAGCCTGGGTCAGGTCCCAAACCGACGGTAAAGGTCGCGGAGCAACGCGATCTCAGCCCCGTGGTGTATTTGCTCGTCCAGCAGGACGGCCATAACCTCACCCGCCGTCCTGCTGCCGCCGAGGTGGCTCGGCCGGGGTTC
>JBKOZG010000116.1:0-3491 GCA_046725775.1 Actinomycetota bacterium
GCCCAGGTCGGTCCCCACGGCATCCGGGCCAACTGCATCGCCCCGGAGACGATCCTGACCGAGAAGAACAAGGCCTGGATCCCCGAACAGCAGAGGCCCGCCGGCTGCTCGTCGAGACCGATCCCGGTATTGCCGAGGTGGGGTCGCCGCGTCGGCTATCCCGACCCAACCTATTTCAGCCGAGTCTTCCGCCGGGCTCATAACCAAACTCCACGTGCCTGGCGGACGGCGACCACCTCTGGCTCCGGGTGAGGCGACACCGACGGATTCGCCAGCGCTGAGGAGGACTCCTTCGCACCACTGAGCGACGAGCATCGCTGATCAGCAGCGGAACATTCGTGATCTGTCACGCCATCTCCAGCGGGACTGTTGCGTGACCGGTCCGGACGGATCCGAGGGCGTGCAATGGTGCGCCGGAGCAATCAGCCAGCAAGAGCGGGTGTGCCTTCAACAGTTGGCTGGCCCGAGCCACAATTCCCGGGGCGCCGAGGAACATACGACCCCTAGGCGACCTCAAATGTGCTCGGACAGTACCGACTGTGCGCCAATCAGGATCCTTGGCGGTAAGCGGATCACACGGCGGTGCCGTGATGGTCCGATTCGCCGACGAACCGCGGTCGTCAAGTGCCGGTCACCCCTGCGTACAGCTCTCCGCCTTGCCTCGCTGCCAGTCGCGTGGCACTGACAAGGAGTAGCACCAGCTGGGCGACGACGGCCTCACGATACCCCTCCCCCTGTTGACGCAGCTCCCGCTCGATCAACCCGATCCCCTGGTGCCATGCCTGCCGCTCTCCACTCGGGACCTGGATCCGGTGAACCACATCGGTGTTCTCTCGCGCGAAGGCGTGCAGCAGTCGGTGCCTACGCCAGGCGAGTTCGGAATCGACCGGGGAGAAGGCCTCGAGTGCATCCGGAGTGAAGAACACACCGCTGCCCCGCGCTTGGACCAGCGATTCCGGGTCCCCGACGACGTCAACGACAGCGTTCGGACCGATGAGATAGGCATCACCGGCGTGTATCGGCGTCTCGCGTCCGCGGAACGCCAGCGCGCCAGCGGATCGCTCGAAGTACACCAGCCCAGGAAAGTCGTGCGTGTGGGCGCGGGCCTCCACCCGCCGCAGCGCCTGTTGGTCAAGGCGCATGACGAAGACCGAAGGCACCCCAGGTTCGGTCACGTAGGTGAACACCGGGATGGCCGTCTTCCGTCTCGATGTTCGGGCAGGCCCCGGCATCACGTGTGCACGATCCTGCTGGCCGGGCAACCGAAGATCGTCCAAGAACAGCCGAGCATCCGACCACTCCCTGCCGTCTCGCGGCGAAACCATGGACCCGTTTCACGGTAGCCGCAGCACAGCGGAGGTTCGAAAGAAGAAGAGTTCTGTTGCCGCTTCATCTGGTGTCGGCTGTGGGGCTTTTGGGCGCCGACCTGGCCCTCGCAAGCCTGGGCATCGCGGGGCGCGACGGACATCAAGCCGGCGGTGGAGATCTACCCCGCCATGTCCATCGTGGCCACCTGGATCATGCTCCCCAGCGGTGGCCTGGCCATCGCGAGCGGTCTGGTGCTCGCCTGGACACAGAATGCCAAGTTCCGCCCCGATTGGGTCCGCGTCAAACTCCTGATCACCCTGACCCTCGCGGTAGCCCTCGTGGCGGTGATCGCACCCGGCCTTGCCGAGCAGGCGGCAAGCGCTGCTGCCGGCGCCACCGGCGGCAAACCGGCGTACGCCGTTGGCCCTGCGGTCTCAGCCACGCTCCTGGTTGTCAACGTCAAGACCGCCCAGCCGGCGCGCCTGCTCCGTCGCGGCCCAGCGAGTCCGGCTCGGTCGCGGCTGTAAGGAATCAACGTCCCGCTTCACTGGACCGACCGCGAACACGATCGCCACAGGGTTCTGGCTGAGCGCATCCGAACCCAGAACTGCCAAATCCGGAGCCCGAGAGCTTCCTGACCGCAGGAGCGCCGCCAATCACATCGGCTTCACAGGCGGGGCGAGCATCGTCGCGGCGCGTTCCAGTCCGGTGATGGCGAGGTTTTGGCACCATTTCGCAGCTCACTGACTCGGTCGTGGTACGTCCCCTGCCGGAAGGAAGAACGTGACGCGATCAGACAGAGCTCACGGTCTCTCCTCGCTCCACCGGAGCGTGTGGCCCCGCTTTTTCGATTAGGGTCTGGTCTGCAGCTCGGTCACCAGCCCGAGCCTCATCAGTTCGAACGCTCCCTGTGCCGGCCCTCGACTAGCGGTCGGCAGCACTCGGCTGATGCCAGGCCTTGTCCCGCGCTTCGCGAGACCGCGCACGTAAGCAGCCTGGCCGGCATGCTGCATCGTGTCGCCAATCACACTGACCAACCTGACTGCGGCTCTCACCGGGGGATCCCAACGGGTATCGACGATCCGATCCAGCTCCTCCGAGGTAATGCTATCCACGTAGCGCAGCGTCAGTGCGTGAACATCGCGGTGATAATCGCCGAGGAGGCTACCACACACCCGGACCGCCGCTACCTCCTCCGGGCCTTGGCCATAACCGGTAGCCCACTTGTCAAAAGGCAACCCAAACCTCTCCCGCCAATGCGGCCACACCTGCTCAACGTGCGCCAGGTCGGCGACCTGATGGTCTTGGCCGCGGGTGAGATGCCAGATCAGCCAGGCAATCGAGTTGGCTTCCGGATCAGGTCGGTACGTAGCGATTTCGCCAGTCAGACCGTCGGTGAGGTCGATCACGAGCTCTCGTACCCGCCCGAATGCGTCAACCAGAATCTGCTTCGCGTGTTCAGCCATATCACCGAACGGTACTGGCCATGGCTTCCGCTCCAGGCCCTCGGCCTCACAGGACACAATGTCCGTTGATCGACGTCCAGAGCCATGGACAGTCCACGCACGAGCCCGATCGACGGCCGATCGAGGAGTCGAAACGCCGATTAGCCTTCGCCGGGTTGAAGATCAATGGGCTCGGACTTCCATAACTCAGTAGATCCAGCGAGCTGTGAGCTGCGTCGGAGCGTGTGGTGCGTCGGCACGCAGAATGGCGGCGGCGCTATTGGAAACCTGCACTTATACGGCCCTGCGATCGCCAGGCAATGCGACTCCACGATCAGCCCGGCCGCCGGCCGTAACCGTCCGAATGAGGTGACCTCGGTGGGACTGTCGGGTGCAGGACCTAATCGAGGGTGTCACCTCACTACCCGGAAGCCCACGAGGCGAAAGTCCCCTGCGGCGGGCGCTCCAGGTTAGTACGTCAACTCGCACGCAGAAGTTCTCCCTTATACCTATGCGCGGTTCCGCTCGGCGCGATTTGCTCGCGTTACTTGGATGTAGGCATTGGCGGCTGGGTGGAACATCAGGATCAGCGCCGCGATAATCGCTCCTACGTGCACGAGCCGGCTAGCCGTGAACAGCACAGTCCCGAAATCCATGGCTGCAATAGCGTCTGCCAGCGATCCACCCTCGGCAAGCCAGCAATCCGATTGCCGCGCCCGACCGGTCGCGGTAATGCCT
>JBKOZG010000003.1:0-8366 GCA_046725775.1 Actinomycetota bacterium
GCTTTGGGCTGAGCCATTTGTCGCGCTCCGGGTTCCGAAGTTGTTCAACCTGCGCACCGATCCCTTTGAGCGGGCCGACATTACCTCGAACACCTATTGGGACTGGTTTGTGGACAGCGCCATCCTTGTAATCACTGCGTCGGCGGTTGTCGCGCAGTTCCTCGAGACGTTCAAGGAGTTTCCGCCCCGTCAGAAGGCGGCCAGCTTCACCATCGACCAGGCGATGGTGAAGCTCGAAGCAGCGCTCACCGAAGGTCGATAGGAGCCGGGGATGGCGGGCATGCTCGAGTCATGGAACGACGGCCCGACGAAGTCCGCGATCACCGACTTCGTCGGGCGAGTGACTGAAGAGGGCAGTCCCGATTACGTGGAGCCCGCGGCCCGGGTCGCCGTCTTCGATAATGACGGCACCCTCTGGTGTGAGAAGCCGATGCCGATCCAGCTGGACTTCACCATCCGCCGGCTCGCGGAAATGGCCCGTGATGATCCGTCGCTGCAGGACCAGCAACCGTATCAGGCCGCGTATCAGAACGACCTGAGTTGGATGGGCGCGGCGATGGTCAGGCACTACCACGGGGACGACAGTGACCTGAAGCTGCTGATGGGCGCCGTCACCGCTGCGTTCGACACGGTGAGTGTGGAGGCCTACGACCAGCTCGTGCTGTCGTTCTTCGGCGAGGCGGATCACCCCACCTTGGATCGGCCCTATCTGACCTGTGGGTATACACCCATGGTGGAGCTGCTGCGATACTTGCAGGCCAACAGTTTCACCAACTACATCGCCTCGGGCGGTGATCGGGACTTCATGCGGCCGATCGCTGGGGACCTATACGGTCACCAACGCCCAGTTCCAGGCATTCGTCGACGCGACCGGCTATGTGAGCATCGCCGAGCGACCACTCGACCCGGCCGACTTCCCGGGCGCGCCCGCGGAGAACCTGCAGCCGGGCTCGATGGTCTTCACGCGTACGGGAGGGCCAGTGAATCTCCGCCACATCAATCTGTGGTGGACCTGGATCCCAGGCGCGTCTTGGCGCCATCCCGAAGGCAACGGGTCGTCCATTCGTGGACATGAGGACCACCCGGTCGTCCACGTCGCCTACGAGGATGCCGAGGCGTACGCGAACTGGGCTGGCCGAAGCCTGCCGACCGAGGCTGAGTGGGAAGCTGCGGCGCGTGGCTCTCTTGATCACACTGTGTTCACCTGGGGTGACGAGCCTGAACCCGCGGACGACCGGCTCGCCAACTTCTGGCACGGCGATTTCCCGTGGCGACCTGACAGCGGTTACGGCACGACAACCCCGGTCGGATCCTTCCCGCCCAACGGGAACGGCTTGTACGACATGGCAGGCAATGTGTGGGACTGGACCGCCGACTGGTACGCCGACCGGCATCCCGCCGAGGTCGACAAACCCTGCTGCATTCCGCGTAATCCGCGAGGCGGCGCGATTGGTGACAGCTACGATCGGCGGCAGCCGCAATTCCGGGTACCCCGCAAGGTGATCAAGGGCGGCTCCTACCTCTGTGCAGACAGCTATTGCATGCGCTACCGCCCCGCCGCTCGCAGGCCACAAATGATTGACACCGGCATGAGCCACATCGGCTTCCGGTGTGTGGTGCGCGACCTCACCACTTGATCATGTGATGGCGAACAACTTGGCTCTCATGATCATGCAGGCCTAGCGACGGGCATGGCTGCAAGCACGGCTACTTGCTGCTCGACTTGAGATCTTCGCTCGGCGGCGGGGATCGACTTCCGTAGTGAAACACCTCGCGGAGCGGGGTCAGGCCTGGGTCGGCGCGTCCTGAACGGCCGCATGCACGGTGGGGTAGTCGTGCTCTTCACCGACGAGATCAAGAACTCCGGCATCTGCGAGGTCGTCGTGGATAGGGGTGTGCAGCCGCGCAAAGACAAACGTGATCGATTCCTTACGCAGCGACTCGATCATCTCTGTCAGCATGCGGACGCCGGTCGCATCAACATGGTTAAGCGCCTCTGCGTCGAAAACCAGCCACCGTACGGGAGCGGGCGCACCCGAGATGGCCTCGCGGATGCGACCCTGGACATAGTTGGCGTTGGCGAAGAAGAGCCGGTCATCGAGCCGGTAGACCAGCACTCCAGGGACGTTCCGCGCGGTGGGATGGATCCGCACATCGGCGTAGCGGTCCAAGCGCTCCACATAACCCAGCACGGCGTCGTGCGGATCGGCGCTGCGGCGGACCGCGTCCACGACCGAAAGGGCGACGGCCAGCAGCAACGCCTGTAGGACACCAACAGCGATGACTCCAACCATGGTGATGGCGGCGATCGCAACCTCCACCCTGCTGACACGTGCGATTCCGCGCCACGCGTCAGGTTCAACAAGCCCGAGGGCGGCGGCCACGATGACTGCGCCGAGGGTTGCTTTCGGCAGGTATTGGATGGGTCCGGTAAGGAACAGCAGAACCAGCGCAATGACGCCCGCCGCCAAGAGTCCCGAGATCTGAGTGCGGGCACCCATCTGATCGTTGACGGCCGTGCGTGAATCGCTCGCGGCGACCGGCATTCCCTGGCTAATCCCGGCGACCAGATTAGCCGCGCCCATGGCGACCAATTCCGTGTTGGCGTGGATGTGCTGCCCGTGGCGGCCGGCGAAGGATCGGGCGGCGAGGATCTGACTGGAGAATCCGACGAAAAAGATGCCAACTGCTGCCGGAAGCAAGGAGAAAACGTCCCCCAGCCGCAGATCAGGCAGTTCGATGCTGGGAAGACCGGAGGGAATATGGCCGACTATGGCCACGCCCTTGTCGGCTAGGCCGACAAGGGCCGATACCACAATGGCCAAGATGACGACGATAAGTGCGCCTGGAAGCTTCGGCGAGAGCCAGCGGGCCAACAGCAACAGGGCCAGGGACACCAACCCAACTGCGAGAGTTGACCAGCTGAGATAGGTGATCTCGCGGATCACCTCGATGAGTTGGCCGGGCGGTGTTTCAGCGTTGATGCTCAGGCCCAGCATCTTCCCGAACTGGCCGACGATCAGCACCACGGCGACACCGTGGAGGTAGCCGATGAGCACGGGTCGCGAGAAGTAGTCCGCGATCCAGCCCAACCGTGCCACCCAAGCCCCAAAGAACACGCCGCCCACGAGGAGGGCGAGTAGTGCGGCGAGGGACGCGCGTTGCTCCGGATCCGCCACCATCGGAATCAGCGCTGCTCCGACGAGAGCGGAAATAGCCCCCTCCGGCCCGACGATCAACTGCCGCGAAGAACCGAACAGGGTGTAGGCAACCGCCGGCAGCAGCAGCGAATAGAGCCCGATTACAGGTGACAAGCCGGCGATCTCTGAGTACGCCAGCGCGGCCGGCACTGCAAGGGCGGCTACAGTCGCGCCGGCCAAGAGGTCCCGGCGCAGGGTCCCGCCTCGATAGCTGGGTACGTGTTCGCTAACCGGGACTAGGCGATGCAGGAGGGGACGACGGGCCGGGCGCTGGAAGGGTGACGCGTCACCTTCATAGGTCTCGCCCGCGCGCCCGGCGTCCCCTTCGTTCATCCTGCGAACATCTCGGCGGCTGAGATCACTCCTCTGCAAAGACCTCCCGCAGTTTGGCCTCTTGCTCGGCGGAAAGGTTGCTGGCGATCAGCTCTGCTTGTGAGTCCTTGAAGACGTCCTTGATCCGGTCAATGACAGCATCCGAGCTCAGTACGAAGAGCGCTGAGGTGCCGGGCGTGACGCGCTGCTTCACGCCGTCAATAAAGCTGTCATCGATGCCAACATCGCTCATTGAGCCTGCCAACGCACCAATGCCAGCCCCTATAGCGGCCCCCAGTAGCGGCACGAAGAAGATCAACCCGAAGAGCATGCCCCAGAACGTGCCGCCGAGCGCGCCCGTCGCGGTCATGTTGCTGAGCTGCTTGGTCTTGGGCTTCTTCTTGCCCTCTTCCCAGGACACGACAGCAGCGTCCTCGATCTTGATCAATTCCTGAGCCTGCAGCTGTTGCAACCTCTGGGATGCATTTTCGGCATCGTAGACTCCAGGAAAGGCCCATGCGGTCAGTGTCGCCATACGGAGTACTTCCTCTCTGTTCGTGAAATCGCCGGCTGCTTTGAGATGAAGGCGATCCACCGGACAGCATTCCCGGCACCGCTGCGCATCGCCTCACTCTTAGGGGGTGATTTCCGTTCCACGACTTGGGACCGTTCGCAGATGACGTGCTGAGGCGCTGATGAGGCTGGTCACGGGTTTTGATTGTCCTCTGGCTGTCGATCTCGACCGGGCACATCCGTCGTACAAGTGATGCCATTCATCGTCGGCCCGCACAGGGCGGGCCGACCACACAGAGGAGGACATGATGGCCAAGTTCCTGTACCTGTATAGCGGTGGACAGATCGCGGAGACCCCGGAAGCTCAGGAAGAATCAATGCGGGTCTGGACTTCCTGGTTCGGCTCGCTCGGCGACTCGGTGGTCGACATGGGCAACCCGTTCAGCGCCAGCTCGACGGTCACGGCTGGCGGGGCGAGCGACGGTGGGGCGTCGAAGCTGGGCGGTTACTCGATCGTCAACGCTGAATCTCTGACCGAAGCTGCACAGAAGGCTGACGGATGTCCGGTCCTGCAGTCTGGCGGAAGCGTCGACGTGTACGAGGCTGTGCCTATGTGACCCACGGCCTCTCCTCACCCGAGGCAGGGGAATGGCCGAGCGGCAGGCAGGTGAGGTCCGGCGAGCCCAGGCAGCCACCGATTCCCACATTCAGCCGGTGCCTGGGCGAGGCAATCCAGCAGAAGAAATCGCGACCGCGAAAGGCCTGCTGGATAGCGGCACGATTAGCCCGGCCGAGTTCGACCAGCTCAAGGCGGCAGCGCTCGCCTAACGTCCAGCAGCTTTCAAGACAGCGGGTCTCCGCTTAGCACTGTCAGTGGTGAGCGGAGATTGCCTTGGGCGCGCTCTGCCAGGGCCATCTTCCGGTGATCTCGAGCTCTAGTGAGAAACTAAGGAAGGTACGCACAAACACAATCAATCCCAATATCGCGACATTTTCTAAAGTTGGCGTGACGGCGACAGTGCGGCAAATATCTCCGGCGACGAGGAACTCGAGGCCAATCAGGATGGATCGCCCCAGTTCCTCACGGAACTGGTCGTAGGCGGGTTCTCGGCGGGCCAGACGGAGAATTGCCAGCACCGTCGCGACCAGGGCACCAATGACGATCACCGCAACGCCAGCGCCTTCCAGGCACCTCGCCACAAAGTCGATGACTTCCACGAAGGTCATGCGGCATCTTCCCCTGGTGCTGACGCGTCTGGGTGAGTGGGAGCCTAGTGGGTCACTGCCGCCGCCGGAGGGCACGCAGGGATGGTCGGCGCGATCTCACACGGGGCGTAGCACTTCGGCATCCGGATCGGATTCTCCAGCCGTTCGTCACTAGCCGATGGACATTCCCTCGGCTGCTGACGATGGGATCACGTCGGGTAAACGGCTCATTCGGAACGAATTGAGCAGGCCGAGTAGGCCCGCCATGATCGGGATTAACAGAGCCACTTGAAGTGCCAACGGCCGAGCCTCGTCATTGATGCGGATAACCTCAGCCTGGATCTGAGGAGGCTCGTCCCTGAGGAGCTCGATCAGCTGCGTATTACTCATCACCTCGGCATCCTCCTCGAGAGCCACAGCGACACGCTCCTTGTCGGAGGGCGGCAGGACGGTGCTCTCCTGGGCCAGGTTGGTGAAGGAGAAAGCGAGTGTGGCCAGCATGATCGCGCCGGAGAATGCCAGTCCGAAAGACAGCCCGAAGGACCCCGCGGCTGAGTTGACTCCAGCAGCCTCGCTTACCCTCTCCTCCGAGATAGGCGCCAGGGTGTAGTTGTTCAGCTGAGAGACCAGCAGGCCGAGGCCCGATCCGGCGGTTACAAGTGGACCCAAGAGGTACCAGCCGGAGTCGGCCCGAGGCACAACGGGGATCAGTAATCCCATCCCGAGGGCGAGCAGTAGGAAGCCCACGCGGACGATCGTGCTAGGTCGCTGCCTGCCGGCCTTCCTCCCGGCAAGCAGGGCGACGGCGAACATGCTGAGCGAAAGCGGGGCAATAGACAAGCCGGCCTGCATCGCGTCGTACTCGAGCACCATTTGCAGGTAGATCGGCAAGGCGATCATGGCACCACCCAGCGCGATCTGCTGCAGCATCTGCTGGGAGATCCCCAGTTGGAAATGCTTGGACCGGAAGAGATTTGGATCGATCAGCGCCGCTTTTCTTTGCCGCTTCCGACGGACAAGCCAGCGGGCGAAACCAGCAAGCGCGATTGCACCGCTGGCCAGAATCGCCAATACATACTCTCCGCCCTCTTGCCAGACCAGGATGCCGAGCACGACGCCGCCCATACCGACGATGGACAGGAGCGCACCCACGACATCTATCTCTCGGCTGCCTGTATAAGGCACGTCATGCACCAGCTTGATGCCGGAGAGCACCACACCGATGATCACTACTTCGAGTAGAAAGGCGATTCGCCAGGAGAGGTAAGTGGTAATGAACCCGCCAAGCAAGGGTCCGACTGCGGCCGCTATGGCAGCCGCTGCACCGACGAGTGCATAGACCCGCTTTTGGGCCCCGCCCTGGAAGTTTCCATGGATGAGTGACTGCATCGCGGGCAGCAGCAGCGAAGCACCGATGCCACCGATAATGGCCCAGAAGACGATGATCGCGAAAAGGTTCTGGGCGAGCGTCATCGCGGTCGCGCCAATGGCGTATCCCAGCAGGCCGAGCACGTACGCCCGCTTGCGTCCGATGAGATCGCCAACCTTGCTGCCGATCAGGATGAACGCCGCAGATACGAGGGCTTCAAGTGCAATGGCCGACTGGACGCCGCTCACTGTCGTCCCGAGATCCCGAACGACAGCTGAGATCGACACGTTCATGATGGAGGTGTCGACGACGAGCACGAACATCGCCATCGCCAACAAGACGGCGAGCAGTCGGTTCATGGGCGGTTCGTTGCTGGCAGTCAGGTGCTCGCCATCGGTCACGGGAGCCTCACAATCACTTGGGCGGTCTGGCGATCGCTGGTAGCTCACCAGTGTCGCCGCGACAGCGCGATTTTCACGCTAGTGTGCGCTTATCCATTCACCCTTGGCGGGTGATCAACCGACGCCCGATGCGACGTACCTTCATCTGTCGTCGAGTCAGAATAAAGCAGAATTGGAGGCAAGACACCAATGGCAGACACCCAGACACCCACGGCCGGCACCCAGAATGTCAGTCCCTGGGCTCATGGCATCGCCGTTTTTGCCGGCGTGATCATGATCGTCGGCGGGGCCTTCCAGGCCGTCGAGGGCCTGGCCGGAATTGTGCACGACCAGTGGCTCGTCGCCCTGCCGAACTACCTTTACGCCTTTGACCTCACTCTTTGGGGCTGGCTACACCTTCTGGTCGGTCTGGGGTTGCTGGCAATTGGCGTCTTCCTGCTGAGAGGCGCGACCTGGGCCCGCCTCGCTGGCATAATCGTCGCGGTCATATCAGCGATTCTCAACTTCGTCTGGTTGCCGTACTCGCCTTGGTGGTCGCTCATGGTTATCGCCATTGACGTCCTGGTTATCTGGGCGCTCACCGCGTACCTGCGCCAGCCAGCACCGCAGCGTACCCGGGCAGCGGCGCCCTAAGGTGGTCCACACCAGACCAACGGAGTAGCTTCACCCGCCTCGAGTGAGTCGGTCGCCAGGACCATCTTGGGGCGCGGCATCGTGGGCAGTGGCCGACCGGAGCTCGGTCGGTAGGCGCACCGCGGCAACCAATCCAATGACGCCAACCACTGCTAGCGCGGTCATTGCAAGCCCGTACGCGCGACCTGGCGTCGCGGTGATGCCGGCAACAAGGATGGTGCCGGCGACGGCGGTCCCGAGACTGGAACCGAGGTTGGACACGCTGCGAGACAAACCGGAGATCTCGCCTTGCTGACTCTCCGGGAAGCTGGACTGCACAATGTTGACCGATGGCGTGAGCATGGCGCCGAGGCCCAGTCCGATGAGAAGCAGACCCGGCGCGAACGCCCATACTGTTGGGGAGCCGCTCACCAATAACAGCAGTACACCGATGCCTGCGATCGTGAGAACGAATCCGGCAAGGATGAGGGTCCGCTGTGCACGCCGCTTCGCCAGACGCTCCGCTGCGAGGGAGGAGGCCAGCAACCCGAGCGTCGCGGCAGTGAAGATGACGCCAGTCTCAATGGCGTTGTAGCCGCGAACAACCTGCAGATAGGCCGAGACCACGAACGAGGTGCCCATCAGCATGAGCCATTGCGTGTTCTGGGTCACCAGCCCGAGATTTGACGTGCGATTGCGGAAGAGGCTGGTGGGAAGTAGCGGCTCCTTGCCGGCCTTTTCCTTGGCACGCAC
>JBKOZG010000277.1:0-5714 GCA_046725775.1 Actinomycetota bacterium
TCCCAGTACGAGGCACTGCGGAAAGCGATCCGTTCACGCTCCCGATCAACGATCAGCCGAGTCGCGACCGACTGCACCCGTCCGGCGGACAACCGTGGCATGACCTTCTTCCACAGCACCGGCGAGACCTCGTAGCCGTAGAGACGATCAAGGATGCGTCGGGTCTCCTGAGCATCCACCAGGTCCTCATCAAGATCACGTGGGTTGGAGACCGCCTCGGCAATGGCTGCCTGGGTGATCTCGTGGAACACCATGCGCTTCGCCGGAACCTTGGGCTTCAGCTCCTGTATCAGGTGCCACGCGATCGCCTCGCCTTCACGATCCTCGTCAGTGGCCAGCAACAACTCGTCGGCGCGTGCAAGCGCTTGCTTGAGTGAGCGAATGGTTCCCCGCTTGTCCGGATTGACGACGTAGAGAGGCTCGAAGCCGTTGTCCACGTCGACACCGGTACGAGCCCACTTCTCGCCCTTGTATTTGGCTGGGACTTCGGCGGCACCAGTCGGGAGGTCGCGAATGTGACCGCGGCTGGACTCGACGATGTAGCCGTCGCCCAGATAGCTCGCGATCTTGTTCGCCTTGGTGGGGGACTCGACGATAACGAGCCGCCTGCCCCCTGCCTTCGCTGCCACCGAGTACTCACTTTCTCTTGAATCTGATCACACGCCGACCGAGCGCTAGATCGTTGGCCACGACCTAACGAACGAAGCTGCCCCTCAGCGCGCTTACTCTATGGCCCGCGATCAACTACGGCCGTGAACGTCACCGTTTCGGAATGAATTCCCGCCAGAGCGCTCGGTGCTGCGTTTACGGCGCTGGGTACTGGCTGAGAGGGTACGCCGGTGCCGGCGGGACGGGCCTGGGACCTTGCGGCGCAGCAGGCGGCTGGTAGTAAGGCTGAAGCCCAGCTCGCTTGGCCTGCCAGAGGACTAAGGCGAGCGCTATGCCGCTTACGGCCGCAGCCATCACCAGCATCATTGGAGTCCCGGTGGTCTGCGGACGGACGAATGCCTGGGACCATCCGCCAAAGATCATCACAACAACGTATGTCACTACGTTATTGACCGCGTGTATCGCAACTGCGGCTTCTAGGCCACCGGTTCGCCAAGTCGCGATCCCGGCAGCCAGCCCGAGGCATGCGATGGTTCCGAGAATCCACGGGTCCGGGCTCAGGTGGGCGGCGGAGAACGCCGCCGCCGACACGATGAGCGAGGCTACAAGTCCGACGATGGGCCGCGCGAACCAAGCTCCGACGTTTTGCATGATCCAGCCACGGAAGAAGTACTCCTCCCCCGCTGCTTGCAACGGTGTCATAAGCAGCACGATGACCAGCAGCGCTACCCAATGATCTGGGCGCGGGGACGTGGGGGGGCCCGCGAGCGCAGCCAATCCGGCGTAGAGCGCCCACAGAGGCAAGATGACCCCGACGCTACGCAGCAGCCACCTCCATCGGATCCCACCCGCGACAGATGACAGAAACCGCGGTCGAATGCCGTGCACGATCCAAATCGACAGTCCGCTGGCCGGGATGAACACGATGAGCGAGAGATTCAGGTAGATGAAGGCGATGGGACCGAGGTTGGTGATGTCCATTGTTGTGATGAGGTCCGCACCGGTGATCCAGCCTGCGATGAGCACGGGCACGATCGCGAGCACCATCATGAGCAACGCCAGCAGTATGCCGAGCACTATGCAGAGCAGCGGTTTCCACCAGCGATACTTCCGGCCACGGAGCATCTGCTGGTACGGCCGTGGGCGATCCGGCAATGCGCTGGTGGGGACCGGCAGCTGCGGCGGGTAGCCAGGCGGTCCGTACGGGCCGCCCGGCCCGTACGGCTGGCCCGGCCCTGCCTGGCCGTCGCCTATCGGACCCATTGACGGTGGTGCCTGCGGTGGCGGATACCCCGCCAGCGCTGGGTCAGGTTGATATATATCGGACGGCAGTTTGTCTAAGCCGCGCGTGGACCCGTCGCCGTAAGAATTGCTGGTCATTGCAATCCAGTGTGCCTTGCGGGCGGGATCCGGCAGGCACCCACGACCGGCGTCGTTCATTTAGCTAGTTTGTCAACCTTTGTTTCAGTTTGCTCAATCGGGATCTCGACCGCGTCCGCAGCCTCCAGTTGCGGCGGTGGCGCTTCGTCTGCCGGGGCGATTGCCACCTCGCGGCGGGTGCTGATGGTCACCATGGTGATGATGATGACCAACGCCACGCCAGCGATGGCGTAACGCACGGCACTCGGTGTCGTGCTGAGAGGCGACATTGCGACCACCGCCGGCGCGATCAGCAATGACACCAGGTTCATGACCTTGATCAGCGGGTTGATTGCGGGTCCTGCGGTGTCTTTGAACGGGTCGCCAACCGTGTCACCGATGACCGTTGCCGCATGGGCATCGGAACCTTTGCCACCGTGGTGACCGTCTTCGACCAGTTTTTTTGCGTTGTCCCATGCACCACCTGAGTTGGCGAGGAAGACCGCCATCAACGTGCCGGCAGCAATGGCACCCCCGAGGTAACCGGCCAATGCAGCGGCGCCGAGACCGAATCCGACGGCAATCGGGGCGCAAATGGCTAGGAGTCCCGGTGTTGCCAGCTCGCGCAACGAGTCTTTGGTGCAGATGTCGACGACTTTGCCGTACTCGGGCTTGCCGGTGCCCTCCATGATCCCGGGGATCTCTCGGAACTGGCGGCGTACCTCGAACACCACAGCGCCGGCCGCACGACCAACTGCACTGATAGCCAGGCCAGAGAACAAGAAGACGACAGCGGCGCCAAGCAGCAGGCCTACCAAGGTTTGTGGCGCAAAGACCACGGCCTGCTCGATGAACCTGCCATAACTCTCGGCCAACACACTCCGGATCGCGTCGGTGTATGAGCCGAAGAGGGCGGTCGCGGCAAGCACGGCCGTTGCAATCGCTATCCCTTTCGTAATGGCTTTGGTGGTGTTGCCAACCGCGTCCAGCTCAGTCAGTGCCTGCGCGCCCGGTCCGTGCACTTCGCCCGACATCTCAGCGATGCCCTGGGCGTTGTCGGAGACTGGGCCAAAGGTATCCATCGCCACAATCACACCAACGGTGGTGAGCAAGCCGCAGCCGGCAAGGGCAATGGCGAACAAGCCGACGATCCCTGAACCACCGAGGAGGAATGCCCCGTAGACAGCTGCAGCAATGACGATGGCGGTGTAGACCGCCGACTCCAGGCCGACCGAGATACCGGAAAGTACGACGGTTGCTGCGCCAGTCAGCGAGGTCTTGCCGACATTCTTGACTGGGCGATCCTCGGTGCCCGTGTAGTAACCGGTCAGGCTGAGGATGAGAACCGCGAGCACGATGCCGATGACGACTGCGCCAATGGCGACAATCCGCGGATCGCCGATCGGCCCGAGGTCGACGTCAGACATCCCAAGTGCGGCGAAGGAGGACGGCAGGTACACGAAGGCAGCGATTGCGACCAACACTGCAGAAATGGCTGCAGAGAGATAGAAGGAGCGGTTGATGGTTCTGAGTCCGTTTTCGCCTGCTCGTGGGCGGGTCAGGAAGACGCCGATGATTGCTGTGATGACACCTATTGCCGGAACGATCAGGGGGAACACCAGGCCGGCCTCACCGAAGGCGGCCCTGCCGAGGATCAGGGACGCGACCAAGGTGACCGCGTAGGACTCGAACAAATCGGCGGCCATACCGGCGCAATCCCCGACATTGTCACCGACATTGTCCGCAATCGTCGCCGCGTTACGTGGGTCGTCTTCGGGAATGTTCTTCTCGACCTTGCCGACCAGGTCGGCTCCCACATCAGCCGCCTTGGTGAAGATGCCGCCGCCTACGCGCATGAACATCGCGAGCATTGCTGCTCCGAAGCCAAAGCCTTCGAGGATTGTGGGGGCATCACCGCGGAAGATGAGGACAACCAACGCGGCCCCGAGCAGGCCCAGCCCGACGGTAGCCATGCCGACATGCGCACCGGTTCGGAATGCGATCTTCATGGCGGGATCGCGACCCTCGCTGCGGGCGGCAGCGGCAACGCGCACGTTCGCGCGGACCGCGAGCCACATCCCCAGGAAACCGATCAGGGCAGAAAAGACCGCCCCGGCTAGGAAAGCGACGGAGCGGCAAATGCGTAAGGTCAGGCTGCTGAAGTCCTCGCTGGCGTGCACCGGGAGCAGCAGCAGGAGGAAAAAGGCAGCAACTGCAAACACACTAAGGGTGCGGAACTGACGGCCGAGATATGCACTCGCCCCCTCCTGGACACCTCGCGCGATTTCCTGCATCTTGGGGGTGCCGTCGTTTGCCGCAAGCACCTCGCGGCGGAAGATCATGGCCATCACAAGCGCAATTAAGGCGATGACGCCAACCACTGCGACCAACGTCAGGTTGGCTCCCGACAAGCTAATGGAAGTCACTTCCAAGGGAACTGGAAGTAGGGACATACATCGCCCTCCTGAAACGTTCGGCACTCGCGGCTACTGCCCTTAGCCGCTCGCGAAGTCTAACCACAAGTGGCACTGGTTTGGTTATCGAGGCGTGGACGCGGTTTATCGCGATGCGCCCGGCGTCCAGGCCCGACGGTTGGGATCAACCTGTCAGGGCCCGCGGGCGACGATTGGGAAGACGCCTCCTCCGTCGTTCATTTGAGCGTACGCCCACGAGCAATAATGACGCTATGGCCGTGCTCGGTTTGATTTTGCTTGTTCTGGTTGCGGTATTGGTTCTCGCGATTTTCGTCAGCAACCCGGACGTCTACGACTTGTCCATCTTCGGAGCCGTCGTCAATGTGACCAGCGCGGGCATTTTCATGATGGGCGCCGTCACCATGGCGGTTACCATCCTGGCGCTGCTGTTGTTGCGCACTGGTATCCGGCGCGGTCGAGCGCGGCGCAAGCAGCTCAAGGAGCTCGAAGCCTCAGATGCTGGCGCCGCAAGCACCTCGGCCACGCCGGCAGAGACCTCGACGACCACGACCACGACTGAGTCGACGAGCACGACGGTGACGAACAAGCCTACGAAGCCGGAAGCCGCCAAGGAAGAGTCCAGCCTCGATCTGGAGGGCAAGTCCGCAACCACCGCTGCTGAGCGGCAGGCAATGCTTGATGAGGCAGACGCTCTGACCCGCGACGAGCCCGAGAAGTGAGCTTCCTGGAGATCTTCCAGCCGGGCCTCAAGCACCTGCGTGAGGAACGGGATCGCCAGAAGATGCTCGTGGTCCGCCCATCACAGGGTGCCGGCGCTCCTATGGGTATCGATCTGGATGCGGGCAAGGCCACCATCAGCGTCACACCGCCTCAGCTCGAGCCACGCGGGCCGGAGGCCTACGACACCGGACCTGCGTGAGCATCCGCGGCCACCCTCCTCGGCAGGTGAGGGAAGCGGTTATGCGCCAGCACTGAGACATGTACGGTCACAACGAAATCGACCGCATCGCCCACTTTGCTGCAGCCGTCCACCCGGGCATTGTTCTGCCGGGCCGTCAGGGCAGCTTGTGCACACGGGTCCCGACCGTCCTGAAACGCCGCTGCCGCACTCAACGCAGTGAGGTCAGCGGCGGCACGAGCTCGGCGATAGCCGACGGCGTATCCCGCAATCACCAAGGCTGCGCTGCAGAGCGCCACAACAACGCCGAGGATCCCGGCGATAAGCACTGATGCGTTGCCCAGCTCGCCGCGCACGATTCTCTGCATGCTCAAGAGCCCTCTCCTGCCGCCGGCTCCGGAACCACCTGGGCC
>JBKOZG010000096.1:0-4604 GCA_046725775.1 Actinomycetota bacterium
CGACCTGCAGTGCTGACAGTGAAGCGCTGACCTCTCGACCGACTCTGGTTTAGGTTGTCGCTGTTTGATCGGTGACCTGCTCAAACGACTGATTCAGGAGATCATCAACATCGTCTACGTCCGACGGCTGCGGCCACGCGATGCTGCTGGGCGCGTGTAGGCAGCGCTGGCCAACCGGTCGTGGGTGATAGCCCGGTGTCCAATGACTCCTTGAGCATCTTGAGTATCGGTCTCGAGAAGCGTCAAGAACGACGAGAGTCGATCTTGACGACGAGAGCTCGACCCGCCCACACCGCTAGGCCTTGAGCCTCGCCAGCGGCGTTGGACCTCTCATTTACGGGGCTTAGAACGCCGAAATAATGGGCTTGAGACGGCCCGAGCGGTTGGTGTCAGCATGAAAACTATGGGTAATGTGTGGGGACACGGATGGTTTCCAGAGCATGGGTGCCCCTGACTAGGAGGAATGTGCGCCGCGAGGGAATCGAACCCCCAACCCGCTGATTAAGAGAAGGATCACCTCAGCGCTGTGCCGGCCGGCCGTTCCTGCGGGTCGCCTCTGTGCGTAAGTGGCCGAATAAGTAGCTGTAGAAACGATCACTTTCGCGTGCTATCACACGCACAACTTCCTTACAGGTAAAGCAGACCCGGCTTGCAGCCCGTGTGGACGCTCTAGTCGCTAACTTTGAGCAGGTCGTTAGACAGGCAGTGAAGCTGCAATTTCATCCAGCACTGTGTCTGGCAGGTACGACCATGACTGAGGAGGAACTGGATCACCCGGAATGTTGTCCAATGACACTTCCTCAGGTAGTCGCTTGGCATCCCGCACGACGATTCCGACAGCCTGCGAATACCCGGCGTAATAGGCATCGAAGTCAGCTTTCTGGATGCCGCCGACCTGCCCGTAGTCCTGCCACAGTTGATCAGGTGTGGAAACAAGGATGGCTTCCACCTCGAATGTACCGACGATCCTGGATATTGGAGAGGTGGCGTAGACAACGACCAACCGAATGTCTCTTGCAAGTCGCTGCTTGCGAAACTCTACGGCTTTCTCTCCAGTGAGGATCGCCTCGGCATAGCGCGGATGGATTGACATCAGGGCTATCCGCTGTGCCCTCTCAGCTGTGACGACACCCACCTCATACCCTCCTCGCGGACGCAGACGATGGTCTGTGGTGCGCTTCGTACGACCCGCGCCAAGCGCAATTCCTCGATGTACCAGGGCGGGTCGATGAACCGATCTTGCCTGAAGGTAATGGCTAATACGGGATTGACACTCCGGGCCAGATTTTCGATTTGAGCTGGCGAGTAGACGGTGCGCCGTCCGACGAACGTAACGATCTCGGCGACCTCATGGCTGACGAGTGTCTCTTCAACGATGCCAGCTGCGGTCACTCCCTTCGTGTCACGGCTCCTGTAAAACAACAGCACATCGCCAGGAGTAATGAGCCGGATCATGGCATTGCAGAGGTACGCCTTCCGGATGGCATTGCCCCAGGGTGTCGGGGTGGGCTTTCCGATGCCTGGTAGCAATGGCTGATTAATGCTGCCGTCGCCCGGCGTAGCGTCTGGGAAGAGCTGAATGTGCCATTGGGGTTGAATCGGGACAACAAATGCGCGCTGCCTGAGGAGCAGTGCGGGAGGGCCATAGCGACGCTGATACTCCACGTCAGTTATGGCCTCGTCGGGCCTGTCAGGCTCAAGCAATGGCTTAGCGAAAACCTGTTCACCCTTATCAGTTCTGCATTGAGTATCCGTGAACCCGAACTCAGTGAAAAAGAGCATGAGCTGCTCATGCCGTGGGAGCACCTCTACGTACACGCTCGCCGCCCCACGCTCCCGAGCCGCGGGCAGCAGCGCTTTGAGAAGGAGCTCTCCGAACCTTGCCCTAGGAGCGTCATCTGCGACCTTGAAAGTGCTGATCTTCATAGTTGGTGCTGGAACGGTTCGGTGTTCGGGTTGAGTCTCCGGTTTGAGCAAAGCAATGGCGGCATACGCTCCTGCGTGCTCCACTATGAAGCACAGCCGGCTATCACTTTCGGAGCGAACGCGATCCAGCCAGATATCGAACTCCGAATAATCTGCTCTCAGTCCATCAAAGATCGGATCATCGGGGTTCAGGACGTACGTCGGCACACAGCGCACATGCGGCGGTGGCTCAGGGACCTTGGGTGCAAGTTCCTCGAGAAGAGTGGCCGCTTCCGCGACACTTAGTACAGCGTCGCCAAGGCCCACCCGAATCGCCTTACGCCTGAGACGCAGGTCCTCGCTCACCAGGTGTGTGGCGGCATGCGCCTGCAGTGCCGCCAAAAGGCGCATGTCGCGATCGTCGTTGCTGCCGACCGTCGGCTCGCCAAGTTCTACACGGAATGTTGCAGGTATCGGCGTCTCAATGAGCATCGGATACTTATTGAGTTCGGCAAGCCGTTGTTGCCGCCGGAGCCAGTCATGATCCTGTGCGATATCGTCGCGGACCGCCGGATGTACGAGGAGCACATGTCCTTGCTCGGTAGCTGCCCGAATAACCCGCGCGGCAGGCGCAAGCCCTGACTCCATCTCACCGGCGTACGGTTCGATGGCGATCAGCACATTTGCGTCCAGAAGCAGCCGGAGCCTGTTCTGCCTGAACAGCGAGGTCGCCACGACGACAGCATGCCGGTCGATTTGTCCGGTCTGTTATATGGTCCACGGCGCGTCGAGGTGCATCAGCTCCGTCTTCTGCCGGGCGCCCGACACTGCGGCCAGGCCGGTGACGCTGATCAACTGCGCGGCCGCGCCCCTTTCCGTTCGCGTTCCAGCCGGTGATGGTTTGCGGCTTCCCTAGCTGCATTCCTATACAGCGCTAGCGGTGCAATCCTGCGGAAGGAAGCGAAACAATGTTGAGCGCGAGCAGCAGCTGGTAGATCGAGAAGGTCTTATCCGCGGCTATGGGAGCAGTGGTTCTGTAGTGAACCAGTCAAGCAGGCGGGCAGGCGCTCTACATCTGCTTTAGGCCATACAGGATTCTTGCCCCTTGCGGCGTTCGGTAGTGTCCCAAGCGGTCCATGATCGTGCGACACGCGACAAGCACATCGCCCAGATCCATCCACAGAGATATGGCGATCAAGTAGTCGAGCGAATCCTGATACGGGCACAGGGCAGGCCGGTGGGCCAGTCCGTCGCAAGGGCATGATTCGCCAAACCGGCGGAATCATGATCAGCATGTCGCTGGCCGAGCACCCCGAGCGCCTCTTCAGAATCCGCTACCGGCCCATCACGAGAGGATCTGTTACTCGGTCCTCTCATCGGCTTCTGCGATAAGCGCATCTAGCCGGTTCGCCAGATCTTCTGATCGCTCCGGGCGCACTCTCGCGTAGAGCCGCAGCGTGGTTAGTTCGTCTTGGTGTCCGAGGTGGCGCTGCACGTCCTTGGCGCTCGCGCCGGCGTCGATGAGCAGGCTGGCGCATGTGGCTCGAAGATCATGTGGCCGGGCCTTGATACCCGATCGCTTCACCGCAGGATTCCAGGAATCGCGCCGCCAGTTGCCGTAGCGGAGGTATCCCCCGGCACGATTGGGGAACACCAACCCATCACCGTCGAGTTGGCCAAGATCGGCGACCAACGCCCTGGGCAGCGTGATCGTCCTTATCGCGTTCGTCTTGGTCGGTCCTGCAATTACCGGCCCCGTCGAGTCCTCCACGCTCTCGCGAATCGTGACCATCCCACGACCGAGATCAACATCACCCCAGCGGAGGGCGAAAGCCTCGCCAACTCTGGTGCCTCCGTACGCCAAGAGACGCACCAGCACTCGATCACGCTCATGAGTCATCGCTGAGGCCAACCGTTCAACCTCGGCAGGGGAGAGCACCGGACGCTCTGTCTGCGGTCGCTTGGGCAGGCTGCCCGATCGGATCGCGCACGGATTCAATGGAAGCGCCTTGTCCCTAACCGCTCGATCAAGAATGCGCCGAAGAACGCCCACCGCCTCGATGACCTTGGTCGGAGACACACCGTCCTGGCTCATGTCGGCGATCCAGTCGTCGATGTGGCTCGGCTTGATCCGGCGAACCGGCATTGAACCGAACCGCGGCTCGATCCGCAGCCGCCACGCCGTCGAGTAGTTGACCCGAGTGGTTGGCTTGCGCGACTGCACTGAGCGCCAGTAGCCCGGCCACCAATCGCTAAGCGTTTTGAGGCCCGCCTTCTCGTCGATGGCCGTACCGGCGTCCAGTTCGGCACGCTTGCGATTCAGCCACCGATCCGCTGCCCCCTTGCTTGCAAACGTCTGCGGCGCAGGCGCAAAACGATGGGTGTCAGGGTCGAGATAGCGAGCTTGGTAACGGCCCGAGGGGAAGCGCCGAATTGATCCCCAGCTCCGCTTCCCCCGAGCCACTGGTGCTCCTTACTGAGTGTTGTCAGTCGTTGTGAGTCATAGTATATGGCGCGTATCTGGCGCGCCACCACCGATCACGAGTGATCCACCTAGTCAGAGCAGTGATGACCAATCTGTTCCTAAACCTCGTGTCGCAGGTTCGAATCCTGCTGGGGGCGCCGAGTCTTTGGCCTAGTCAGGGCGTTGTTCGGGAGTCCGCTCAGGCAATTCGATGATCTCCGCCGAGGGCTCAGGC
>JBKOZG010000224.1:0-18547 GCA_046725775.1 Actinomycetota bacterium
CTTCTCGGTGGCTTTGGCATGGTGCTGGTCGGCGGCAGTGTCGCTGTCTCAGAGGTTCTGATGCTCCGCTGTTGATCGCCCAGGCCATCCGATATCTCGCCGCGGCCGTGTTTTTGGTGCTGATGAGTCGCGTCGCAGGAGTTCAAGTCCTGCATCCCCGCGGCAGCGAATGGCTGTGGCTGGCCGGAATCGCAGCGACCGGACTGGTCCTGTTCAATGTTGCCATCGTCCGCGGGGTCTCTCATGCAGAGCGGGCGGCGATGGCGGTCGCAGTCGCCTGCGTTCCGGTCCTGATCGGCCTCCTCGGTCCCCTGCTCGATCGGCAGCGGCCATCCCAGCAGGTTGTCCTGGCCGCCGTTATGGTCACGATTGGCGGCGTGATCGTTGGAGGCACCGGCCGCATCGATGCCAGCGGCATTGGGCTGGGCAATCGTGGCGTTGCTCTGCGAGGCTGCCTTCACGCTCTTGGCGATTCCCGTGTCACGCAGGCAAGGTGCCTGGGAGTCTCCCTACACACAGTCTGGATTGCCAGCGCCATGCTGCTAGCGCTCGGCATATTCGTGGAGGGACCACAGGCCGCGGTACGCCTGCGCACCGACCACTGGGCGACAATCGGATACCTCGCCGTAATGGTCACCGCAGTCGCCTTTGTGTGCTGGTACTCCAGCGTCGCGATCATCGGTGCTCCTCGAGCTGGCCTGCTTACTGGCATCGCTCCCCCGGCCGCTACCCTCGCCGGCGCAGTGACCATCGGCCAGGCGCCCGCATTGCCGGTATGGCTGGGCATGGGCGCGGTCTGCACCGGTTTGGCGATCGGCATCGGATCGAGACGTCGAACTGCGGCTCGCGACGCCAAGGAAGAGGGAATTGAGGAGCCTCAGCCCCTGCACTCCTCAGCAGCTGCCTTGTTACTGATGAGTAATATTCCGATATGCCTCGTGATCTCCGTGACGTCGTCTTTGTCGACGGCGTGCGAACCCCGTTCGGCAAGGCCGGCTCGATGTATGCCGAAACCAGGGCCGACGACCTCGTGGTCCACTGCATCCGGGAGCTGCTAAGGCGGCATCCGGAGTTGCCACCCGATCGCATCGACGATGTCGCCATCGCCGCAACTACCCAAACCGGTGACCAAGGCCTCACGATTGGGCGTACGGCCGCATTGCTTGCTGGAATTCCCCGCTCGGTGCCAGGCTTCGCGATCGACCGGATGTGCGCGGGCGCCATGACCGCCGTCACCACAACAGCCTCGGGAATCGCCTTCGGCGCCTACGACGTAGCCATCGCCGGCGGAGTCGAGCATATGGGCCACCACCCCATGGGTCAGGGCATCGATCCAAACCCCAGAATCGTCGCAGAGAAGCTGGTCGACCAGTCAGCGTTGATCATGGGATCGACAGCAGAGAACCTTCATGATCGCTTCCCCGATCTCACCAAGGAACGAGCAGATGCCTTCGCGGCGCTCAGCCAGCAGCGAGTGCAGCGTGCCTACGAACAGGGTGTGATTCAGGAGTCGCTGGTCACTGTCGCAACCCGGGACTCCGAGCTCGGCTGGGGGCTGGCGGTAGCAGATGAGCAACCGCGACCAGGTACCACAGTCGAGGCGTTGGCAACACTCAAGACCCCCTTCCGGCCGCATGGACGCGTAACCGCAGGTAACGCAGCCGGGCTGAATGATGGAGCCACGGCCTGCCTGCTGGCGGCCGAGGGTGTGGCAGCTGAGCTCGGCTTGCCGGTCGCGATGAGGCTGGTCTCATTCGCGTTCGCTGGGGTGGATCCCGAGGTCATGGGGGTCGGACCGATACCGGCGTCGGAGAAGGCGCTCGCGAAAGCCGGGCTGACGATTGATGACATTGGCGCCTTTGAGATCAATGAGGCGTTCGCCGTTCAGGTGCTGGCCTTTTGTGATCATTTCGGGCTGGCCGCGGATGATCCGCGGCTCAACCCCTACGGCGGCGCCATCGCCCTCGGCCATCCGCTCGCCAGCTCTGGGGTGCGACTCATGATTCACCTGGCGCGCGCATTCCGGGAGCATCCCGACGTGCGCTACGGACTAACAACGCTGTGCATTGGTCTGGGCATGGGCGGCACGGTGATCTGGGAGAACCCCCTCTTTTCAATGAGTGGGCTGCAGTGAGGACCGACGAACTCGAACGGCTGATTGCCGATGCCTCTGCCACAACGGAAGGAGAGGTCGTTACCCGGGCGCTGAGCCGGGACATCAAGCTGCCGCACACAACCGGGACTGCCGTGTTGATCACTTTGGACAACGGGCGTGATCACACCCGACCCAATACCTTGGCCGCGCGAGGCCTGGGCGAACTTAACCGGGCTCTCGACGCTGCACTCGCGCGGAAAGATGTGGTCGCAATCGCAGTCACCGGCAAGCCCTTCATCTTGGCGGCGGGCGCCGATCTTTCCCAATTCGCCAAGATCGTCAACCGCGACCAGGCCCTGGCCATTGCGCGCATCGGTCATGCCGTGTTCGACAAGTTGCACGCATCCCGGGCACCAACCTTTGCGTTCATCAATGGGGTGGCGCTGGGTGGTGGCCTCGAGCTCACCCTGCACTGTCACTACCGCACGGTATCCGCCGCCGCCTCAGGCATAGCTCTGCCCGAATGCTTATTGGGGCTATTCCCGGGTTGGGGCGGCGCGTTCCTCGTCCCCAATCTGATCGGCGCTGAGCGTGCTGTTCGGTTGATCCTTGAGAACCCGCTCAACCAGAACAAGATGCTCAATGGCAATCAGGCGCACGAGTTAGGCCTGGCCGACGCAGTGTTCGACAGTGCCGACTTCCTGGCTCGCTCCTTGGACTGGGCGGGTCAGATCGTCGCTGGATCGCTGACCGTGACGCGGCCAGAGGTTGATCGCGGCGAGTCCTGGAACGAGGCGTTGGCCGAGGGTCGCAGTTTCGTCGACAGCAAAGTGTTCGGTGCCGCGCCAGGGCCATATCGGGCGCTTGAGCTCATGGCGGCAGCACAGACCTCCGATCGGAGGGAGGCGTACGCTGCCGAGGACGAAGCACTGGCCGATCTGATCATGAGTCCCGAACTGCGAGCCAGCCTGTACGCCTTCGATCTAGTGCAGAAGCGCGCACGGAAGCCAGCAGGTGCACCCGATCCCAGGCTGGCGCGACAAGTGTCCAAGGTCGGCATTGTCGGAGCCGGGCTCATGGCCAGCCAGCTCGCCTTGCTGTTCCTGCGTCGGGTACAGGCGCCGGTGGTGATCACAGATCTTGATCAGGAACGGGTTGACAAGGGATTGGGCTACGTTACGGCGGAGATCGACAAACTGCTCGACAAGCGACGGATCTCCTCCGATGAAGCGAACCGCTTCCGGGCGTTGATCTCCGGTACCACCGACCTAGTCGATTTCACCGACTGCGACCTCGTCATCGAGGCGGTCTTCGAGGAGATGTCGATCAAGAAACAGGTCTTCGCCGATCTTGAGAAGCATGTCTCCGAGAAGTGCGTGCTTGCCAGCAACACCTCCTCGCTGTCCGTTGCGCAGATGGCTGCTGATCTTGATCATCCCGAGCGGGTGGTCGGCTTCCATTTCTTCAACCCTGTGGCGGTGCTGCCCCTGGTTGAGATCGTCCGCTGTCCTGCGACCGACGAGGAGACCCTGGCCACGGCGTTTGCCATGGCAAAGCCGCTGAAGAAGAACGCCGTGCTGGTCAAAGATGCTGCCGGCTTCGTGGTGAACCGAATACTGCTCAGATGGATGGCCGAGATCTTCGCTGCAGTTGATGAGGGCACGCCCATTGAGATCGCCGATGCCGCATTGCGGCCACTCGGCCTGCCCATGGCCCCGTCCCTGCTGCTTCAGCTAGTCGGTCCCGCGGTCGCTTTGCACGTTGTCGAGAACCTTCATGCAGCGTTCGGATATCGGTTCCCCGTCTCGCCCACCCTCAGGGCGCTGGTGGCGTCGGAGAGGCCGGGCATCTACGACTGGACACCCGACGGCGAGCCGTACGTCAGCGACGAGACAGCGAAACTGTTCGCGGTAGGGAACCAGCCGAGCACCGTCGAACAGGTCCGGGAGCGGGCGTTGAACGCTCTTGCAGAAGAGATCGGTCTCATGCTGGCCGACGGAGTAGTCGCAGCGCCGATGGATATCGATCTGTGCTTGATCCTCGGTGCCGGCTGGCCGTTCCACCTCGGCGGCATCACACCGTATCTCGACAGGGAGGGCGTTTCGGATCGTGTGCTAGGCCGCCGCTTGCTGCCCTCGGGAGTCGCGTCGGTTCCCACCAACGCCGTCTCGTCAGAACCCGGTTGAGTCGGCGCGAGAGGGCTGCTCGAGTGCCTCGTCCCGGCGCACGATAGCCTCAACCGCGTACCGGGCGATGTTCTGTGGCGTCAGCCCGATCTCGGAGATTAGTTCGCCGCGACCACCATGCGGCAGGAACTCTTGCGGAATTCCGAACTCACGGACTGCGGTGTCCACCCCGGCGGAGCGCAACTGCTGCGCCAGCCGCGATCCGTAGCCGCCGACAACGCCGTTGTCCTCGATCGTGATCACCAGATCATGATCGCGGGCGAGTGCGACGAGCGCCGGATTGACTGGCAGCGCCCAGACCGGGTCAACGACAGTCACCCCAATCCCCTGGTCGGTGAGCCGCTCCGCAACCGCCACAGCGGTCCAAGCGAGCTGGCCCAAAGCCACGACGAGCACCCGCGGAAGCTCGGTCCGGAGCAGGATGTCCATGCCGTCGATCTGGTCGACAGCTGGAAGATCCGGCGGTACCAGGTCCTTGGGGAAGCGGAGCACGCTTGGGGAATCGTCGATCGCCAATGAGCGTGCCAGCGTCTCGCGGAAGCGCACGCCGTCGCGGGGCGCCGCCAGCTGGAGGCCTGGCACCACCTGCAAGATCGACATGTCCCACATACCGTGATGGCTGGCTCCATCCGGCCCGGTAATGCCAGCCCGATCGAGCACGAAGGTTACTCCGCACCGGTGCAAGGCCACATCCATCAGGACCTGATCGAAGGCGCGGTTGAGGAAGGTGGAATACACCGCGACCACCGGGTGCAGGCCGCCCATCGCAAGGCCAGCCGCCGAAGTCACAGCGTGCTGTTCGGCGATACCGACGTCGAAGCAGCGCTCAGGAAACGCCTCGGCAAACCGGTGCAGCCCCGTCGGATACACCATCGCTGCCGTAATGGCCACGATTCGTTCGTCGTTGCGGCCCAGCTTGAGGAGTTCTTCAGAGAACAGCTCAGTCCAGGTCTGCCCTGCGGTATTAGCGAGGGCTTTGCCGGTGATGGCGTTGATCTTGCCGACGGCGTGGAAGTGGTCCTCCTCATGGTCCTCGGCGGCCTTGAAACCGTTGCCCTTCCGCGTGATGCAGTGGACCAAGACCGGACCGCGGAACCGCTTGGCTTGCCGTAGCGCACGCTCCACCTCGGCAATGTCGTGACCATCGATTGGCCCGATGTACTTCAGGCCCAGGTCGGAGAACAGACCTTGGGGGGCGAGAACGTCCTTCAACCCGATCTTGATGCCATGCAAGATGTCGTATGCAGCGTTGCCGACCAGCGGTGCTCGGCTGACATTGCGTTTCACCAGTTCCAGAATCTGCTCGTAACGCGGGTTGGTACGCAGCCCTGTCAAGTGTCGTGCCACGCCTCCGACCGTCGGGGTGTAGGACCGGCCGTTGTCGTTCACCACGATGACCAGCGGCAGGTCGTCGGACGCAGCGATGTTGTTCAAGGCCTCCCAAGCCATCCCACCGGTGAGGGAGCCGTCCCCGACGAATGCGACGACGGTGCCCTGCTTGCGCTGTAGCCGAATGGCCTTGGCCAATCCGTCGGCGTAGGAGAGTGCGGTTGAGGCATGTGAATTAGCTACCCAGTCGTGCTCGGACTCCTCCTGGCTGGGATAGCCGGACAGTCCGTGGCGCTGTCGCAGAGTGCCGAACTGATCTTGGCGGCCTGTCAAGATCTTGTGCACATAGCTCTGGTGCCCAGTGTCGAAGATGATCGGATCCCGGGGAGAGTCGAAGACTCGATGCACCCCGAGTGTCAGTTCGGTGACTCCGAGGTTGGGTCCAAGGTGTCCGCCGGTCTGGCACACCTGCTCGATCAGGAACTGGCGGATTTCCAAGCTCAGCTCCTGTAGCTGATCTAACGTCAGGCCCCTCAGGTCTTGTGGGCTATGGATCGAGCTCAACAGTCCGTTCGAGGCGGCCGACATGGGCCTGAGTTTACGTGTTCAGCAGCTCCCATGATCGAAGTGTGGCGTAACCCACGTACCCCGCTCAGCCCGCTCACAGCTTGCGAACGAAGACTCGGCCGCGCAGAGCTTCCTCCACCAGCGCGACAGCTCGACGGGTGCGGGCGAGCCGGGCACCTTGCTCGAGCCAAGCCTGGGTTGCGGCCTCCACTACATCTGCCTCGACGTATTCCGCCAAGCTGGTGCGAACTGCGGCCAGTCCCAGTCGTGACACTTCGTCCTGGCCGTTGACAAAGTGGGTGGCGAACTGCGCCAGCACGATGGGATGGTTGCGCAGCACCCGATAGGTGCGGAAGTCGGGTGGGCAGCAATCCAGCAGGTAGGCGATAGCGGTTGATTCCCAGCCCGATGCCCCGGGCGGGCGCACTTGGCTGGGCCAACCTGGCGGCACATACACCGAAGTGGTCATGGTTGCATGATATTCGAACTCACGTTCGATGACCACCTTTTTGAATCAGGGCAGGTCAGTTTGGTTTGTTCTTCCTTCGTTCCCGATCGGAAACAGAATCGGACTCAGCAGGTGCAATCTGCGACCCGGATCGGGCTGGTTACCCATGTTGGATACCAAAACGGTGTGTATTTGGCTGATGAGTTCAGCTAGTTCTTCCTGGCTGAGCCACAGCGGGATCTGCCGGTATACGACCTTGTCCGCGGTTGGGTCGGCGTGACCCTGGTTGAGGTAAGTATTGAATTCGGCGACTAGGGCGGCCATAGCGGCAGCGAATCCGTTGCGGTGCTCCTCTAAGGTCATCGACGCCGCTGCCTCCGGGTCGATGACGGCACGCGGTCGGTATAGCCGGTAGCGGCGCTCGACGGCGCCGTGCACTCGCTGCTCGCTGACGACTTCGAGTACGCCTGCCTCAGCCAGCAGGCTGACGTGGCGATACACGGTGGCCTTCGAGACGTCTGGCAAGCGAGAGACCAGGTCGGAGGTGGTGCGCGTCACCCCACCTGACATGGCGTGCACGATGCGCACCCGCACCGGATGCAGTAGCAGATCAAGCGTGTCCACCATGCTACAATCTCACAATTGATATCGGTCTCAAACTTGAGAAGGTAAGCCACATGGACTCAATGATGCAGCATCAATCGTCTGAACTCCGATCCGACACGAGCCCGGCCGCCACTCCGCCGGTGGGGCGGTACTACGAGGTGGAGGGCCGGCGGTTACTGCTGCACCAGTCGGGTAGCGGCGGCCCGGCGGTCGTGTTCCTGCCTGGGGGTGGCGCAGTCGGCCTCGACTATCTCAACGTTCAGTGGCGTGCCGCTGAACTCACCACGAGCGTCATCTATGACCGGGCTGGAACTGGGTGGAGCGACGCGGTCGAGCTGCCACGCGCATTAGTGGAGGTGACCGACGAACTACGAGAGCTGCTGCGTGTCGCCGAGGTCCCCCCTCCCTACGTGATGGTCGGTCATTCCCTCGGCGGTCTTTACGCGCGTCACTACGCGCAACGGCTCCCCCACGAGGTATCCGGCATGGTTTTGCTCGACCCCGCACACGAGGAATACAACGCCCACATGCCTAAGGACTTGGTCGACCAGTGGGCTGCCTGGGACTCCAGCGAGGCGTTGCCTGAGGAGTTGCCGGCCGAACTCATCCAGTTTTACCGCGCCTTGTTCGAGCAGGAGATGACGGACTGGCCTGAGGAGATCCGCCAGGTCCTCGTTGAACGCCACGTCAGCTTGGACTGGTTGCGGGCTGGTCTCCAGGAGGCCGCAAACATCGAGCAGCTTTACGACGAGGTCCGCCACGCGGGAGGGATGGCCGATGTGCCGCTGATCATCCTTACCTCCATGGACATCGACTCGTTCAAAGCAGCCGTATCCCAGGGCACACCCGAGTCGCTGCTGCGCGCGGAAATTGAGGGTAAGCGGCGGCTCTACACGACGTGGGCTCACTCCATGCACGGGGAGAATCGACTCATCGAGGACGTCGGACACGTGACGCTCCACTTCCGCCGTCCTGATGCTGTGCTGCAGGCAATTCGGGACCTATTAGACAGACCTGACAAGTAACTCGCATACATGGCAGTCTCAGCACCGCTCGTCTCGCGCGCTCCCAAGTACTGTCGACCCATGATCGCGCGGATTTGGAGAGGTGTGGTGCGCCGCGACGACGCTGCCGCGTACGCGGATTACATCAGTAGCACCGGCATGGCTGAGTACAGATCTACCCCCGGCAACCAGGGCGCTTGGATGCTGCGTCGCGACGAGGGTGATCGCTCCGAGATCATCACGTTTTCACTTTGGGACTCCCGGGACGGCATCCGGGCTTTTGCCGGTGATGAGATCGACCAGGCTGTCTACTATCCGGAAGACGACCGCTTCCTCATAGAACGTGATCTGTCGGTGCGCCATTACGAGGTGGTGGGTTAACGCGGCTCGCGACATGTGCCGGGACGAGTCCGTCGCCGGCGCTTATTGGATCAGGTTCGGGCGGAGCTAGGACAGTCCGGATAGGAAGCACGCTTGCCAGCGGCCGCCTACCTCGATGTCGTCAGGATCATCCATCTCGCCAGCGCGCACATATCCAGTTGGCAGCACCACTGGCGCACTGCCACGTACGAGTCCGAGATGGCAGATCAGGCTGGCGTCAAGGACTGCATATAGGTCAGCCCGGTCGGTGCTAGCCCGATCACGAAGGCCTGTCAAAGTGCTGCGTGGAGTACTGGACAGGCTCACAAATCACAGCATGCAGCAGCAGATCACGAACACCGACCCAATTACCAACACCTGGCCAGCGACCACAATTCGCGCGCGTCCGGAGTGGCATTAGTCTCATGCCGGTGAGCGATGTGATCTGCCAGATTGTGAACCGTGAGCTGGATGCTGCGGTGGTGGCGCGTGAGGAGGAGGTAATCGCCTTCCTAGATCACCGGCCGGTTTTCAAGGGCCACGTGCTCGTCGCTCCAACTCGCCATGTGGAGAACTTGCTGAGCCTTCCGAGCGATCTCATGGTTCCGCTGTTGACAATGGCACAACGCGTCGCGTCTGCGATTGGTGCAGCGCTGGGCGCGCAAGGCACTTTCGTGGCGATCAACAATGTGGTAAGTCAGTCGATACCTCACCTACACCTACACGTGGTGCCGAGAACCAAGGGCGACGGTCTGCGCGGCTTTTTCTGGCCGCGGACGCACTACGCAGCCGGCGAGATCGAGACCTACGCCAAACGGATATCAGAAGCTCTGCCCGACGCCGCGCAGGTCATGAGGCTTGCCGGGCCCGACCCCGGTAGAGATAGCTGAAGGGCCGCGGCCCGTCACCATAGCCCATCTCCAGCTCACGGATCGTCAACCCGGCGCGAGCAATCAGCTCGTCGATTGGTCGGTCCAGATGGCAGCCCCCGGCGATCCGGCTGTGCACCGGATGCAGCCGGTGCTGCCAACGGCGGACCGACTCAGTTGGTGCCCGCCCATGCTCGAGGAAATGCAGCGCACCATCTGGTTTGAGTACTCGATGAATCTCCAGCAGCGCCGCATCGACCGAAGGAATGGTGCAGAGCGTATAGGTGGACAGCACGCAATCCACCGATCCGTCGGGAAGGTCGAGTTGGGCGCCGTCGATTCCCACATGGGTGACGTTCACCGTAACAGCCGCGTTCCGCGGCTCCGCGAGCCTCATCGCCGATTTCGAAGGCTCGACAACCAAGATCTCGGTCACCTCGGCCGGATAGTGGCGGAGGTTGAGTCCGGTTCCGAATCCGATCTCCAGCACCCGACCGTGCAGGCCCTGGCATACCTTGGCACGCCGGGCGTTCACTTCGGGCGTTCGCAGCACGCGGTCCATTACCCGTGGAAGTACGTGATCGTTCCACAGACTCACGTGTCCAGAGTAATGTGGCGCTGCCCTGCCGACTCCGGCTTCGAGGCAGTGCCGACCGGGCTGCTGCTACTGCTTCTTGATCAACGACCGCAGCACGTACTGCATGATGCCGCCATTGCGGTAGTAGTCAGCTTCACCTGGTGTATCGATCCGGACAGCGGCGGCAAAGCTGACATCCCCGGCATTGACCTTGACAGTCGTCGGAGTACGGCCGGCGTCGAGCTCGGTGACCCCAATGATGTCGAAGGTTTCTTCTCCGGTGAGCCCGAGCGAGCGGGCACTCTCACCCTCGGGGAATTGCAGCGGCAGCACGCCCATCCCGATGAGGTTCGATCGGTGGATCCGCTCGTACGACTCGGCGATCACGGCCTTCACCCCTAACAGCGCCGTGCCCTTCGCTGCCCAGTCCCGCGAGGAGCCCGAACCGTACTCCTTGCCCGCTAACACCACGAGTGGTGTGCCGGCGGCCAGGTAATGCTGAGACGCCTCGTAGACAGTGGTCACTGGTGCGTCCGGCGCGGTGAAGTCCCTAGTGAATCCTCCCTCTGTCCCCGGTGCGAGCTGGTTGCGCAGCCGAATATTGGCGAAGGTGCCCCTGATCATGACCTCATGATTGCCCCGCCGCGACCCGTAGGAGTTGAAATCCTTCCGCTCTACACCGTGCCCGGACAGGTATTGACCTGCTGGCGAGTCCGGCTTGATAGAGCCAGCCGGTGATATGTGATCTGTGGTGATCGAGTCGCCCAGCTTGAGCAGCACTCTTGCCCCAGCGACGTCAGCGACCGGCGCGGGCTCGGCTGGCATGCCGTCGAAGTAGGGCGGCTTGCGGACATAGGTCGAGTCCGGTTCCCAAGCGAAGGTCTCCCCCTCAGGCGTAGGCAACGACTGCCACTCCTCATCGCCCGCGAAGACGTCCGCGTAAGACTCGCTGAACATCTCTGCGCCGATCGCCGCAGACACGATCTCAGCTATCTCCGCCTCGCTCGGCCAGATGTCAGCAAGGTGCACGTCATTGCCCTGCTCATCGCTGCCCAGGGAGTCCCTCATCAAGTCGATGTCCATTGTGCCGGCAATCGCGTACGCCACAACCAGCGGCGGCGAGGCCAGGTAGTTCATCTTGACGTCGGGGTTGATCCTGCCCTCGAAGTTCCGGTTGCCCGAGAGCACGGAGACCACCGCAAGATCATTTTCATGTACTGCCGCGCTGACTTCCGGAATGAGCGGCCCAGAGTTGCCGATACAGGTCGTGCAGCCGTAACCGACAAGGTTGAAGCCGAGCTTGTCCAGGTATGGCGTCAAGCCGGAGCGATCGTAATAGTCGCTGACCACCTTCGACCCCGGCGCCAGGGTGGTTTTCACCCAAGGCTTGCGATTCAATCCGCGCTCCACGGCCTTCTTGGCGACCAGCGCAGCTCCCACCATCACACTGGGGTTGGACGTGTTGGTACAGGAGGTGATCGCGGCGATCGTCACCGCCCCGTGGTCGAGCTCGAATGACGTACCGTCGGCCAATGTGACCGCCACCTGCTTGCTTGGCCGGCCGATTTCGGCCGGCTCCTCGCCGTACCCATGCGGCTCTGAGGAATCGTTGCCGGAGTGGCTCGGCGAGTCGGAGGCTGGGAACGACTCATCCACCGATTCGTCGTAGCCAGTCAGCTCTTCGGCGGCCACATGATCCCGCAACGCCTCGCGGAATCCCTGCTTGGCATGGGCGACCAGCACTCGATCCTGCGGGCGTTTTGGCCCCGCAATGCTTGGCACCACGGTGCCGAGGTCAAGCTCCAGGTGCTCGGAGTACCGCGGTTCGTTGTCCTCGGAGTGCCAAAGACCCTGGGTCTTGGCGTATGTCTCGACGAGAGCGATCTGTTGATCGCTGCGACCGGTGAGCCTCAAGTATTCGCTGGTCTTCGCGTCGATCGGAAAGACCGCGATCGTGGAGCCGTACTCGGGACTCATGTTGCCGATCGTGGCTCGATTTGCGACGGGCACGTCGGAGACGCCGGGCCCGTAGAACTCGACAAACTTACCGACCACCTTGTGCTGGCGAAGCATCTCAGTGATCGTCAAAACAAGATCAGTTGCGGTCGCGCCCTCAGGTAGGGTGCCGGACAGTTTGAAACCAACGACCCGAGGAATGAGCATCGAGACCGGCTGGCCGAGCATCGCTGCCTCGGCCTCGATCCCGCCGACTCCCCAACCGACAACGCCGAGGCCGTTGACCATGGTGGTGTGTGAATCGGTACCGACACACGTGTCGGGATAGGCATACAACTCGATCTCCCCGGGGCCTCCCGATGGCTCGACCTCGCGAGAGAAGATCACCCGAGCCAAGTGCTCGATGTTGACCTGGTGCACGATCCCGGTACCCGGCGGAACGACCTTGAAATCGTCGAATGCGGTCTGGCCCCAGCGAAGGAACTGATAGCGCTCCCGGTTGCGCTCATATTCGATCTCCACGTTCCGGGCGAACGCGTCCGCGGTGCCGAATACGTCGGCAATCACCGAGTGGTCGATCACCAACTCGGCCGGCGCCAGCGGGTTGATCTTGGCAGGGTCGCCTCCCATTTCAGCCATTGCCTCGCGCATCGTTGCCAGATCGACCACGCATGGCACACCTGTGAAGTCCTGCATGATCACTCGAGACGGCGTGAACTGGATCTCCTCGCTGGGCTCAGCATTTGGGTCCCAGCCGGCCAACGTACGGATGTCATCGGCAGTGATGTTGGCGCCGTCCTCGGTACGGAGCAGGTTCTCCAGCAAGATCTTCAGGCTGTACGGCAGAGACTCCGACCCAGCGACGGCATCGAGACGAAAGATCTGGTACGACTCATCACCGACTTGGAGGGTCGCCTTGGCATCGAAGCTGTTCACACTCATTGGGCCCTCCCTAGTAGTGAAACTATCTTGACGTCAAGATAACACGGCGGCTTGATCCAAGATCGTCGTGCGATTCATTTCCCGCTCACCAGACTTCATGCAGGCGGTGACACCATTGTGCAGAGTTGGAGGAGCTGATGGGGAGGCAGGATTGACGTCCCTGGGTAAGTGGACGAGATATGACGGGTAACGCAAGCTTCCGGCCGGTCAACACGACCGTGCTGTCGGTGTGTGCGGTAGACGCACCGGTAGTCATGACATCTGCGGCCTTCGACGAACGGCTGGCAGACACATACCGGCGTGTGGGAACGCGGCCCGGCATGCTGGAGAAGCTGGCGGGGGTGATTGAGCGTCGCTGGTGGCCGGCTGACGTGAGCTTCGCTGACGCGGCGGCGATGGCGGGCTCTAAAGCGCTGGCGGAGGCAGGCATCACTCCTGCGGAGGTCGGCGTGTTGATCAACACAGCGGTCTCCCGGGAGTATCTCGAGCCATCCACTGCAGTGGCGATTCATCATCAGATGGGCTTGCCTACCAATTGCCTCAACTTCGACCTCGCGAATGCCTGCCTCGGCTTTGTAAACGGCATTCAGTTGGCTGGGACGATGATCGACTCCGGTCAGGCGGACTACGCGGTGATCGTCGATGCGGAAGGCTCCCGCTATACCCAGGAGCTGACACTGGCAAGGCTGGCCACAGAGGTGACAACAGCTGCCGACCTTCGCTCGCAGTTTGCCACCCTTACCCTTGGCTCCGGATCGGCAGCCATGGTGCTCGGACGAGCCGATCGCCATCCTGAAGGCCACCGGGTTGTCGGCGGGGTAAGCCGTGCCGGCACCGAGCACCACGACCTTTGCGTGGGTGATCTCACTCGGATGCGCACTGACACTAAGCGGCTATTCGACGCTGGCCTTGCGCTTGCCTTGGCGACCTGGGCCGACGCCGAGGAAGAGTTCGGGTGGGACGGAATCGACTGGTTCGTCGCTCACCAGACCTCGGTCGTGCACATCCGTGCGATGGCCAAGGTGCTTGGCGTTAACCCCGCCCGCTTCCCGCTTACCTTGCCGATGTACGGCAACATGGGTCCGGCCGCGGTGCCCTTTACGCTGGCTCAACACATGGACCAGCTGCGCACTGAAGACCGGATCCTGTTGCTGGGCATCGGATCCGGTCTGAACACCTCCTACGCCGAAATCGTCTGGTGATCAACCATCTGCTCACCGCACCTGGCGTCGTCGCAGACATCAGCGGGATGCCGGGAGTCGACGCAGCCTGGTCCAGGTTGATTCCAGCCATCGACGCGGAAGGCGTGCTGCGCACCTGGCACGTGCTCGACAACGGCGTCGCGCCCGAGGTCGGAACGTTGCTATGTGTGCATGGCAATCCGACCTGGTCATATCTGTGGCGCCGGTTTCTGTCTGGCGCGGACCCCGGTTGGCGGGTCGTGGCGGTTGACCAGCTCGGTATGGGCTACTCCGAGCGACTAAACGCGCCTCGCACTCTTGCTGGCCGGATCGATGACCTCGACGCCATCACGTCTGAACTGGAAATCACCGGTCAGGTGGTGCTGGCGGCGCACGACTGGGGCGGACCTATCACGCTCGGCTGGGCCCAGCGGCACCTTGATCAGATCGCTGGGTTGATCTTGACCAACACCGGGGTCGCCGTGCCGCCCAAGAGTGACACGCCGGCACTGATCCGGCTGGCGCGGAGCCGCCTGCTGCGGGAGCTGGTCTGCGTCCGCACGACAACATTCGCACGCGGCGCCGCAGCGCTGTCCTGGCCGCCAATCCCGGCCGAGGTTCGCAGCGCGCTACGGGCCCCGTACTCCTCCTCTCAACGACGGCGAGCCATCGCTGAGTTCGTGGCCGACATCCCGCTGGAGTCGAGCCATCCCAGCCGCACCGCGCTCGATCGCGTTACGTTCGGGCTAACCGACCTCGCGACTGTTCCGACGTTGCTGCAGTGGGGCCCCCGTGACCCTGTCTTCACGCAGCGGTTTCTCCGCGACCTGCAGCGCCGTTTGCCGCATGCGGATGTCCACCGGTACACCCGGGCGTCGCATCTGGTGATGGAAGATGTGCCTGCCTTGGCTGAGGATGCGTGGTTGTGGGTGAGATCGAACGCCTCCATCTTGCCGCGCGGGTCGGCGCCCGACCGGACGGCATCCGAGTCGGCTGATGACCTGGTTGTTGGAGTGGCAGCCGGCGGTGACTCCTGTCCAGCCATCGCCGAGCTGGGCGGCGGCGGCACCCGCGTGATCTCGTTCGCCGAGCTCAAGGATCGGGTCGACGCACTGGCTTACGGACTGCGTCGAGTCGGCGTACGGCCCGGACACCGAGTCGCGCTACTTGTGCCGCCGGGAATCGACCTGCCTGCTACGGTCTACGCCTGCTGGCAAGCGGGTGCGGTGATCGTCGTCGCGGACGCGGGCCTCGGGTTGCGCCGCATGGCCGACGCGCTTCGCAGCGCTGATCCGGATTACCTGATCGGTATCCCGGCCGCCCTCGGCGCCGCCGCCGCATTGCAGCTTCCGGGGATCCGGTTGGTGGCCGGTGAGTTGCCCAGGTCAATCCGTCGGCTGTTGGGCGTCGGGCAATCGATAGACGAGCTTGCGACGGGCTGGGATCGCGGCAGCGCGCTGGCCGGCATCGACCGGACAGATGTCGACCGGAACGGCTCAGGATCGAGTGAGGCTGCTGTGCTGTTCACCTCCGGCGCCACCGGGCCGCCCAAGGGGGTCGTCTATCGCCATCGCCAGTTGCGGGCCCAGCTGGACCAGCTACGGGTTCTCTTCGACGTCGCTCCGGGGGATCGACTGGTGGCCGCCTTCGCCCCATTCGCGCTGTATGGCCCGGCACTCGGCATCGGGGCTGTCGTACCGCAGATGGATGTCACCAAACCGGGCACGCTCACGGCGGCCGCCTTGGCCGAGGCAGCAGCGGCCATCGAAGCCACCCTGGTCTTCGCCTCGCCAGCAGCTTTACGGAACGTGGTCGCCACCGCAGGGGAGCTGACGGCCGCGCACTCCTCCGCCCTCGCGCGCATTCGGCTGGTGCTCTCGGCCGGGGCGCCGGTCTCGATCGCACTGCTGCGTCGCGTTCGTGAAATCCTGCCGCACGCTGAGCTGCATACGCCGTATGGGATGACCGAGGCGCTGCCGCTGACCGACATCTCGCTGCCGGAGCTGGAAGAGGCGGGTTCGGCCAATGGCGTTTGCGTCGGGCGGCCGCTGCCCGGTGTGCAGATCCAGATCAGCCGGTTCGACTCGCTTGGCAGGGCAGTCGGACCACCCGAGCCCATGGTCGAGATCTCCGGCGAGATCTGCGTGTCCGCGGCTCACGTCAAGGACCGTTACGACCGACTTTGGGCTACAGAGCGGGAAAGTTCTCGCAATCGGGGCTGGCATCGTACCGGCGATGTTGGGCACGTCGATTCCGCGGGGCGGCTCTGGGTTGAGGGCCGTCTGGTGCACGTCATTACGACCGCCGACGGCCCTCTCACGCCGGTCGGCGTGGAGCAGCGAATCGAGGCCGAAGCTCCGGTCACCGCCGCCGCGGTGGTCGGCGTCGGCCCTTGCGGCACGCAGCAGGTGGTGGCTGTGGTCGTCCCAGACTCCGCCGCACCGGTCGGGTTGGCAGCACGGGAGCTTGCCACTGCCGTACGGGCAGCGGCCGAAGTGAGCTTGGCGGCGGTGTTAGTCACCAAAGCGTTACCGGTCGACATTCGGCACGCCGCCAAGATCGACCGGCAGCGACTCGCCCGCTGGGCGGAACGGCTGCTGGCCGGTGGGCGCGCCGGTCGGCCGTAGGGACGGAGGACGGCGTGCGGGTGCTGGTCACCGGGGCAACCGGGATGCTCGGGCGCGGTGTAGCGCAGACGCTCGCCGACAGGGGGGACCAAGTGACTGTGCTGCAGCGGCATCCGGCTGGACTCGGTCTGCCCGAAGTGTTGACTGATATTAGCGACGCCGACTCGGTGCGCGCTGCGGCAACCAAGAAGGATGCGGTCATTCACCTGGCCGCCAAGGTCAACGTGATCGGTCCGGAGGCCGAGTACGAACGGGTCAACGTCCAAGGCACCCGCGCGGTCGTGAATGCTTGTGTGGCGGCGGGAGTACGACGCCTGGTGCATGTCTCATCGCCCGCTGTAGCTCATTCCGGCAGCGCGCTTGTTGGCCGCGGGGCAGATCCCGCTGACCCAGTCGCTGCTCGTGGACCGTATGCCAGAAGCAAGGCCGCCGCCGAGCTGATTGCGTTGGGCGCCGATCGCGGCCAGCTCGCCGTGCTCGCGATACGCCCGCACTCGGTGTGGGGTCCTGGTGATACTCAGCTGGTGGCTCGAGTGGTTGACCGGGCCCGCCGCGGACGGCTGCCACTTATCGGCTCGGGCGCAGCCATGATCGACAGCACGTACCTGGTCAACGCCGTTGAGGCTCTGCTGGCCGCACTCGACCACTGCGTCGAGGCACGTGGCCAGGCCCTGGTCGTAACCAACGGCGAGCCGCGCCCGGTCGCCGAGTTGCTGGCCGCCCTGTGCCGCGCGGCCGGAGTACCAGAACCGACGCGGCACGTGCCGATACGACTGGCACGCGTGGCCGGAACCTTGGTGGAGTCGCTGTGGACGTTGACACGGGGTCGGCGTCGTGCACACAACGGCGACGATCCGCCGCTGACCCGATTCCTAGTCGAACAGCTCTCAACTGCGCACTGGTTCGATCAGCGGCTCACTCGTCAGGTGCTGCAGTGGCAGCCTCGGGTCACTCTGGATGAAGGGTTCGCCGAACTCCACCGCTGGTACTCGGGTCTGCCGAGCACGGGATCCGACCGTCCCGGCAGGGCCTTCTGAGGCCGATGCGTCTCACTCTCAACCACCGCTGCGCAAGTAACGACGAGCAGCGTCCTGCGCAGTCTCGCGCTCAAACCTCTGTTCGGCCTTGCTCGATGATGCGAGGTGGAACGGGACAGATGTCACCATGACGCCTGGGGTGAACAGCAGCCGCCCCTTGAGGCGCAGGGCGCTCTGGTTGTGCAGGATCTGCTCCCACCAATGCCCGACGACGTACTCAGGGATGTAGACCGTCACCGCGTCGCGCGGGCTTTCGCGCCGCAGGTTCTTCACATAGTCGATGATCGGATTGGTTACTTCGCGATAGGGCGAGGCGAGCACCTTGAGCGGGACGTCGGTGTCGGCCTCCTCCCAAACCTTCACGAGGCGTTCGGTTTCCTCCGGATCAACCGAAACCGTGACAGCTTCGAGACTGCTGGGTCGGGCGGCCTTGGCGAAGGCGAGTGCCCGCAACGTTGGCTTGTGCAGCTTGCTCACCAACACCACGGCCCGTACCCGGCTCGGGAGCGTCCGATCCTCCCCCTCAACCAGTGCAGTCTCCCGAGCGACCGTGTCATAGTGCCGCCTGATCATCTTCATAATCGCGAAGAGGACGGCCATCGCGATGATCGCGATGTAAGCGCCCTGCGTGAACTTTGAGAGCAGCACGATCACCAGCACCGTACCGGTCATGGTCAGCCCGATGGCGTTGATCACCCGGGAACGGATCATCCGTCCCCGCACCGCTGGGTCCGTCTCTACCCTCAAATGACGTGTCCAGTGC
>JBKOZG010000044.1:0-3704 GCA_046725775.1 Actinomycetota bacterium
GATCGAAGCCGGGCTTCGCGGGGTCGAGTTCATTGCGGTGAACACTGACGCTCAGGCGTTGCTGATGAGCGATGCCGACGTCAAATTGGACATTGGCCGTGATCTCACCCGCGGTCTGGGCGCGGGCGCAGATCCAGACAAGGGCTGCCAGGCGGCAGAGGATCACGCACAAGATATAGAGGACGCGCTCAAGGGCGCCGACATGGTGTTCGTGACTGCGGGTGAGGGCGGCGGTACCGGCACCGGCGGTGCGCCAGTGGTTGCGCGCATCGCCCGGGCACTCGGCGCTCTGACCATCGGTGTAGTCACCCGGCCGTTCTCCTTCGAGGGGAAGCGTCGTGGCACCCAGGCCGAGCAGGGGATCGTCAACCTCCGCGATGAGGTCGACACCTTGATCGTGATCCCCAACGACAAACTGCTCCAAATGATCGATCACCAGATCGCGATCCTGGATGCGTTCAAGCAGGCTGACCAGGTGCTGATGCAGGGCGTCTCCGGTATCACCGACCTGATCACAACTCCCGGCTTGATCAATCTGGACTTCGCCGACGTGAAGTCGATCATGTCGAACGCCGGTTCAGCGCTGATGGGTATCGGATCGGCCCGGGGTGAGGACCGGGCCCGGGCGGCCGCTGAGATGGCGGTGTCGTCGCCACTGCTAGAGGCCAGCATCGATGGTGCCCACGGTGTCCTGCTCTCGATCGCCGGTGGCTCGGACCTCGGCCTGTTCGAGGTGTCAGCTGCCGCCAACCTGATCCAGGGGGCGGCACACGAGGAGGCGAACATCATCTTCGGTACCGTCATCGATGACGCGCTCGGGGACGAGGTTCGGGTAACAGTGATTGCCGCCGGCTTTGAGGGCGGCCAGCCGCCGCGCCGCCAACCAGGAATCAGCCGGGCTGCCGATCTGCGTAACCATCAGGCGCGCTCGACTCCCGCGCCTCTGGAGTCGGCGCCTGCGACCTCTGTAGCACGCAACTTGATGAATCATGCGACGACCCCCGCTGACAGTCCTTCACCGGTTGCACCAGCTGCGCCAGCACCACTGTTCCCGACCCCGGTCACAGTGCCGAGGGGCTCCATATTCGACGATGAGCTCGACATACCTGACTTCCTTAAGTGACGCGTGTCGGGCCCATTCATCAAGATGTCGGGACGGTAATCTCGGCACCAAATAGACGCGCTGACCGCGGAGCAGGTGTGTCACAGATTCGAGGCGGATGAGATGGCGGAACGACTGAAGCGCGCAGCAGCATGGCTGGGCTTGGTCACCGACGATCGGTACCCGGACTATGACGACGCCGCCGAGTTTGAAGACTTGACCGAAGAGGAAACCTCAGTTGAACCGCTCGACACACCAGATAAGGCCGCAACTGTGACGCCACTCGAAAGCCGGCGTACCGCCACCGTGGCAGCGGCCGCCGGCACGACTCTCGCTTCTCACCCACGGACGGCCGATGTGTCTCGGATCACCACTGTTCATCCCCGCACGTATAACGAGGCTCGCGTAGTAGGTGAGCACTTCCGCGACGGCGTGCCGGTCATCATGAACCTGACCGACATGGAGGATGTTGACGCCAAGCGCCTCGTTGACTTCGCCGCTGGTCTCATCTTTGGTCTGCGTGGCAGTATCGAACGCGTCACCAGCAAGGTGTTCCTGCTCTCGCCGCACGACGTCACCGTGGCAGCGGAGGACAAGGAGCGGATTGCGGGCGGGTTCTTCAACCAGAGCTAGCTGAGAACCTCCGACTGGTATGTACGCCTAGGCTGGTGGCACGCGTAGCACACCGAAGCAAACAGACAGGCCTCAACCGTGGTTGTCGTGGGACTCATCATCAATTGGATCTTGTGGATCTTCCTGCTGATCCTGTTCGCGCGGATGATTTTGTCCTGGGTCCCGGTGCTCGTCCGTGACTGGGAACCAAGGGGACCAATGCTGGTCTTCGCTGAGATCATCTACTCCATTACCGACCCGCCGCTCCGGCTGCTCCGCAAGGTCCTCAAGCCGGTCAGAGTTGGCAACATGATGCTCGATCTGGCCTTTATCGGGCTCGCAATCCTGGTCAGCATCTTGATGCAGATCAACCGCAGCGTGTTCTTGACATGATCACCGTCTAACTTTCCCTGCCGTCATATTCGCTTGGCTGTGCGCCCAGGGCAAATTGGGTACGGTAGGGCGGGTGAGGCGGCTGGCCTCACTACAAGGTTCCTAGATACCGAGGTGCACGATGACGCTGACGCTCGACGACGTTCGCAACAAGCGGTTTCGGATGGCCCGCAAGTCTGGCTACGAGGTCTTAGAAGTTGACGAGTTCGTCGACGAGGTCGAGGAAAGCTTCGCGCAACTGGTTGAGGAGAACCAGAACCTGAAGAAGCAGGTCCAAGCACTCAAGGCCGCACCTCCAGTCGCTGGCCCGGCTCCTCATACGATTGCCCCGCCTCCCGCAGTCCAGCCGCCCGCACCGCGGCAGGCTGCTCCGCCACCGCAGCCGACGTCCGGCACGATCGTGGTGACGACCGGGAAGGAAGCCAGCGCCGCCGTCGTCCGGCTCGTCGAGATGTCGACCGAGCAGGCTGAACGCCTCGTGGGGGAGGCGACCGAGGACGCCAACCGGATCCGGGAGGAGGCTAACCGAACCGCACATCAGCTCACGACGGACGCCCGAACGCGAGCCGAGCGAGTCGAGTCTGAGGCCCGGGTTAACGCGGAGCGGCTTCAAGCTGATGCGCACAGCCGTGCGGAGAAGCTCGATCGTGAGATTGAGGGCCGTCGCGGTGAGATGTTCGGTGATCTGGAGAAGCAGCGCGATGACCTCACCGCAGCCGTCGCGGCGCTCCGCAGCTTCGAAGCGGCCTACCGCACGAACCTCGCCACCCACCTGCGTCGGCAGATCGAGACGCTGGAGTCCGGCCGAGCCGAGCCGGTCGATGTGCCTGAGGTGATACGTGAGATCAGGCCGACCGAGAACACCTCTAACGGAACGGTTCAGCCGGGCGAGCATGGTCCAATCGATCAGCCGCAGCGAGAAGACGCTCCAAGCTACGGCCGAGGTGGCTCACCGAGCAACACCCCGCGCCTCGATGCCCTTCTGGGGGACCAACGCTGAGCTGGTCGCAGCAATAATCAAACGCCACAGGGCCCGCTTAGGCGGGCCCTCTGGCGTTATGCCGGAGTTCAAAAACGTTGCGCCATTTGCAAATTGAGCGAGAAATCAGCGCGGGTCGTTGAAGAAAGTGCTTTTGGGGCCTACTGTCTCTGCGTCACTTAACCTTCCACGGGGGCTGACCAAGAGATGGGGAACCCATGACCACGGCGAAATCCAGAGCTGCGGCCGCCCCCGCAGCCGAGAACGGCGGTCGCACCACCACGAGTCGGAAGGCCTCGGCGAAGGCCGCACCAACGGTGCATGCGGTACCAGTGGACCATGAAGACAAACCAACGAAACCGATGAATCCCAAGTCGTTGCCGGTCCGCCCTGGCGAAGATCCATGGACGAAAGCCGAGCTCAATGAGGTCAAGCAGGCGTTGACTGAAGACATCGCCCGCTTCCAGAGTCAGATCGAGATCTCCACCGCTGAACTGGTGGGACTGTTGCGTGACGGTAGTGAGGGCGCTGGGCGGGATCCAGCTGATGTAGGCTCTGCCAACTTCGAGCGTGACGCCGAGATGTCGTTGGCCAACAATGCACGGGAGATGTTGGAGC
>JBKOZG010000040.1:0-7871 GCA_046725775.1 Actinomycetota bacterium
CACCGAGGAACCGGCGCTCGAGCCGGATCTGAATACGCCGCCGAACCGGCTCGGCGGCCAAGACGGCGCCGACCGCCACGACCACGGCCACCCAGCGGTACCGGACTGCGACAACCTAGCCCGCCTCGGCGAGATCGTCGATGGTCGGGAAGTTGTACTGGTTTCTTCACCGTCGCGATTACGACCGGTCCGCCGGAGACTCCGAGCATGACCTTCCAGAGCCTTATGGGCAGCGGTCCATCGGGGTAGAGCTGAGGCAGCACCGCCAACGAAAGCCGAGCGTCTGAGTGGAGCTAGCCTAGACCGCTGCCCGTTGCAGATTTGCCAAGATGTCGTCCACCGTCTCCTCGGTGGTTTGAGCACTGCTGTCGAGCCAGTAGCCGATTTGCGCTGTCTCGCGACGTAGCACCTCATCGAGGGCTCCCGCCGACAAATGGACAACGGCTCTCAGGCGCTGCTCCTCACGCCACTCCAAGGCGGACACGCGGGGCGACAGCACCACCAGGTAGCGCTCAGGTGAGGCAATGCGTTTGACGAAGTCAGCCAGATCCTTGCCCAAGATCACGTCTTGCACGATGGCGTCGAAGCCATCCTCGGCACAGCGGTCAGCAGCCATCGCCGCCAAGTCGTAGCGCAGATTGAGCTGAGCTATCGCGTCGGGGCTCGGATTTGGCGTCATGTCGGCGCGACCGCTCACCACCATCCTGCGGAACATGTCGCCATGGATGTGAACGGACTTCGGCAGTCGGATAGCCAGGAGATCGGCCACGGTTGACTTTCCTGTCGCCATCGCGCCGGTGATCACGATGACTCTCCCCCGAGCAGACATCACAGAAGGAAGTCTCATGCGTCGCAGGCACAAGAGCCAGCACCGACATTCCCTTTCGACGAAAGTCCTCAGGCAGTAATACCCCTATCACCCGGAGGACGCTCGAAACCGATCCTTGGTAGATCCGCGTTCACGTGTTGAACAATGGAGCCCTGATCCGCATTAGCGGACTACGCTCATCTCTCGTGCCGCATTATCGGATTGCCCAGACAGCCTCGCTGCTCGGGGTGTCAGACGACACCGTACGGCGCTGGCTCGACTCCGGTCGGCTACGTGCCAGCAGCGCCAGCGGTCCAACCACGATCGATGGGGCCGAGCTTGCCGCACACGCGCAAGAGATCGCCACGGCCCCAGAACTGGGTAGGCCGGTCGCAGAGAGCGCCCGAAACCGCTTCACCGGTCTGGTGACGCGTGTGGTCAAGGACTCGGTTATGGCTCAGGTCGACCTGCAGTGCGGCCCATTCCGTGTCGTGTCCCTGATGTCAGCGGAGGCAGCGACTGAACTCCAGCTAGAACCTGGCGTGCTCGCCGTGGCCTCAGTCAAGTCCACCCATGTCGTCGTGGAGGTACCGGCAGACCGATGAGACCAGCTCGCAAACACCTATTGCTCGCTCTGGCAGTGGCCCTGACGATTTGTATGTCGGCCTGCGGTATGGGAAGTCGGCCGGCCGCTGCACCGTCGGGCGCCGCTGACTCAAAGAACGGAGCCATCACCGTCCTAGCGGCGGCCTCGCTGACGGAGGCGTTCACCCAGATCGGCAAGGACTTCGAAGCTAAGAACGCCGGAAGTACCGTTAGATTCAGCTTCGGATCGAGCGCGACTTTAGCCACTCAGATCGTCCAAGGCGCCCCGACCGACGTGTTCGCGGCCGCCAGTCCGGCGACCATGAAGACCGTGACGACTGCCCGCGCAGCAAACGCCCCGAAAGACTTCGGGTCCAACGCCCTCGAGATTGCTGTAGTGAAGGGCAATCCGCGCAAGATCACCGGACTGGAGGACTTCGCCGACGAGAGCAAGCGGATCGCTCTATGCGCGCCCCAGGTCCCCTGCGGCGCTGCGGCGGTCAAGGCCTTCGCCGCGGCGAAGATCGTCCCGAAGCCCGACACGTTGGAGCAGGACGTGAAGGCAGCACTGCAGAAGGTCGCATCGGACGAGGTAGACGCGGCGTTGGTCTACAAAACTGATGTGATCGCTGCCGGTGATGAGGTTGACGGGATTGCGTTCCCCGAGGCCCAGCAAGCGATCAATACCTATCCGATCGCCACCTTGACGAACTCCAAGAACCCAGTGCTAGCCAAGGCATTCGTGGACTATGTCCTCTCAACCGAGGGCCAAGCAGTGCTGGCCAAAGCAGGCTTTGCCCAGCCCTGACTCTCGACCAACTCCTGCTGGTACAACGCGCGCGGCAGAGACTGCCAGTAAGAAGGCAGCCGGGCGGACGTGGCAGAGTCGCGTGCCGTTGCTCCTCGCCGCACCGGCCGCTGTAGCTTTGCTCTTCTTAGTATTGCCGCTCGTCGGGCTGGTGATGCGGGCTCCCTGGGCTGATGCCGGAGCCGTGCTGACGAGCGAAGGCGCGCTGCAGGCTCTGCGGCTGTCCATGATCACCGCGACCATCTCTGTGATCATCGTGATACTCGTTGGCGTCCCACTCGCCTGGGTGCTGGCCCGGCCGGGTTTGCGTGGAGCTGCTCTGTTGCGCGCTTTGATCACGATCCCTCTGGTGCTGCCACCCGTCGTCGGTGGCGTTGCACTGTTCACCATTCTGGGCCGTTCGGGACTGCTCGGTCGGCCGCTTTACCGGCTCACCGGCTTCGCTTTTCCTTTCACGCCCTATGCGGTGATCCTGGCGCAGGTCTTCGTTGCGCTGCCTTTTCTCGTGCTGTCAGTGGAAGGCGCACTGCGCGCAGCCGATCGCCGCTACGAGGAGGCCGCCTCGACTCTCGGGGCGCGCCCGGTGACGGTTTTCCGCCGCATCACGTTGCCGCTCATCGGTCCGGGCATCGCATCCGGAGCCGTCCTCGCCTGGGCTCGTGCTCTCGGTGAGTTCGGTGCGACGATCACGTTTGCTGGCAACTTCCCAGGAACAACGCGCACCATGCCGCTAGAGGTGTATCTCGCACTGGAAACCGATCCTGGATCTGCGCTGCTGCTCTCGGTGTTGTTGTTGGGGGTCTCGGTCGCTGTCCTAGTCCTGCTTCGGGACCGCTGGGTGAGCCGGTGGTAACCGAGCTATTCGCCGATCTTGGCGTCGGGCGCGACGACTTCACGCTGGATCTCGGGCTTCAGATCGGCGCCGGGGAGGTGGTGGCGCTACTCGGCCCAAACGGCGCCGGCAAGTCCACTGCCCTCCGTGCCTTGGCAGGACTGCTTCGGCTCACCTCTGGCCAGATCACGATTGCCGGCCGGATGGTGGCTGATTCAGCGTCGGGCTTTCACCTGGCGCCGCACGAGAGGCCCATTGGGGTGGTCTTTCAGGATTATCTGCTGTTCCCGCATCTCACTGTTCTTGACAATGTCGCATTCGGCCCGCTGGTACGGGGGTTGGAGAGGTCGGAGGCACGGCGGCGCGCTGCGGCTTGGCTCGCACGGGTGGGCATTGCTGAGCTAGCGAGCGTCAAGCCACGATCTGTGTCTGGGGGGCAGGCTCAGCGAGTGGCATTAGCTCGCGCGCTTGCCGCCGAGCCCCAGCTGCTCCTGCTGGATGAGCCGCTGGCTGCGCTAGACGCCAAAACACACCTGCTGGTACGCGCTGAGGTGCGTCGCCATTTGGGCGATTTTCCTGGGGCGACACTTCTGGTGACGCACGACCCGATTGATGCGGCTGTCCTCGCCGATCGGCTCGTGGTCATTGAGCAGGGCAGGGTGGTACAGCAGGGCCTGCCGCAGGAAATTGCTCGGCGCCCGCGTACTGACTACGTGGCAAGGCTCGTCGGTCTCAACTTGCTGGCGGGGCGCGGCCAGGGCCATCGGGTGCTGCTGCCCTCCGGAGGATTCGTCGAGCTGGCGGAGTCAGCGTTCGGCGATGTCTATGTCGCTTTCCGCCCAGCCGCGGTGTCGCTGTTCGTGCAGCGTCCTGATGGATCACCCCGTAACCTCTGGGCGGGTCGCATCGCAGCACTCGAGCCGCACGGCGAGGGCGTACGCGTGGAGATCGCTGAGGCTCCCGACGCTAAGTCGAGGATCCTGGCGGAGATCACGCCATCAGCAGTCGCTGACCTGGAGTTGGTGCCCGGTAGCGAGGTCTGGGCAGCAGTCAAGGCTTCAGATATCGAGGTCTACTCATCTTGATGTTGAGCCGCTCGCCGCAGCAAGGGGACGCTTGCAGCCGCGCGGCCTTGCCATACTACGTTGGTGCTTTTGCGTGAGCTCTTCCTCCCGCTCCTGGGCAACTGGACAGGTGTCGAGCAGCAGGCCGCTTCACCCTGGAGTCCGGCGACTTCAGCACGAGCGATGATCGTTTTCAAGCTCGATGTCGGTGATCAGGTGGTCGTGCAAGACTACCGGCAGGTCAGTGCCGACCGCACGGAGTTCTCCGGCCACGGGGTATTCATGATCGATTGGGCCGAGGTGCCTGCTACTGGGCCACAGACGCCCATTCTGTGGTGGTTCTTCGACTCTGAGGGCTATCCGCCGCGGCCAGCTCATGGTGCCTGGCAGGACGGCGAGTTGATCATGCACAGGCCCACGCCACGCGGAATCGCCGAGCATCGCTTCGCCGTGGCCGACGAAAAGCTGAGCTATCGGATTCGGGTGAAGCTAGACAACGCCGCTGAGCCGGAAGAGTTTCTGAGGGGAACGTATCGGCGTTTCAGTGGTCACTGAGACTGATCGCGACGCGGCCACTGACTCAGACTGCGCAGCTGAAGTTGAGCTGATATCCGCTGGACGGATCGCCGGTCACGGTAGGGATCTGCAGGTCATACCCATCACGGAAGACATTGTCAGTGTCCAGGCTCACGCGGCTCATGTTGCTGAGGCTCTGTTCATATCCGCTGGTCGCATAGACCGCCCTACAGGTTGCCTCGGGCAGCGCCATCTGCGATGTGGCGATCTTGTTCGCACCGTTCGTGGCCTTGGCCAGGCTGGGATACACCTCGAAATGAATGTGCGGGAAGCGGCCCGAGTAACACGCGGGAAAGATCGTGGTAAACCTCACCTGGCCGCGGCCATCGGTCTCCTGGACGCCACGCAGGTAGTTCTCACCGGTAACGCCCTGGGAGTAGAGGGAGTATCTGCCTTCCCGATCGCAATGCCACGCGTAAACCGCACTGCCGGCCAGGAGTGCCATGTTGTTGGCGTAGTTTTTGATAGTCATCGTGAGGCTGAGCGGTACTCCTGCGGCCCTCGTGGTGCTCGATCCGAAGCTGGAGGTGATGTCGCGCCGTACGATACCGCTCTGGTTCAGCACGTTTGCACCATTGGAACCATCGCCCGGAAACGGGCCGCCGGTCTCTTCGGGAAGCTCGCCGTTTGCTGTGTCGCTGGTCTGCGTACTCTCCGGAGCACCGCCGCCACCACCACCGTTAGGCGGGCCTGCGGGGCGGCTGCCCGACGGTGAGGTTGCCTCGCCGGTGGTCGTGGCGCTGCCACAGGCTCCGAGTGTGATCAGACCGGCGCCCGCGAGCCCAACACCGGCAACCAGCTTGAGCATGCCTCGCCGGTGCAACAGCCTTGGCAGGTCGTGGTCCAGGCCACGATCATGGTTCTCCAGATCCGTTTCACGGTGGTTGACACGCATCATGATCAAAGGCTAGGGCCGCGATCTGGCTCGTCCTGACCAAATTGGTTCATTCACACGGCGAGCACAGATGCTCACAGCACAGTCACAGCGTTGGAACGGCACGGAGCAGAATAAGACCCGTGGCCAAGATCGATGAACGGGAAGGAACCTTCACCGGCGAGCTCCCGTACCTGATGCTGGGTTCAGGTCAGCTGCTCACGCCGGTCGCGACTATGACCGCTAAGCGTGTCAGATAGAGAATCCGACGGACACGATCGCCGTGCTGCGCGCCGAGGACGGTTTTAACGTTCGTGATCGGCTCGACGACATCCAGACTGAAACGCTCGTGATCTGCGGACATGCGGTCGTGATCGCCCCGGAGTTCTTCCGTGACGTCACAGCCTTCCTCGGCGACAAGACGTAACCTGACACGGTGGCAAGACTCGACACGGTCAACCTCGGCCGCCCGAGGCCCAATCCCCGAAAGGAGGTGGGCTTGACAGGTATTGGCAAGCAGCCCACCGAGGGACCCGTAGAGGTACGCGCACCGGGGCCGAAGACGACCGGTCTTGGCAGCGGGTTGGTTGGGGACTTCATCGGCGACGGAAGGAATCACGGCGGCGATGGGCAGGCCGTTTACGCGTTTCAGCGGGAGGACCTGGACGAGTGGGCGCGACGGCTCGGGCGCGAGCTGCCGAACGGCTTCTTCGGCGAAAACCTCACCACGGTTGGACTTGAGGTCAACGACGCCCGGTTGGGTGAGCGTTGGCGCGTGGGCAGAGAAGTAGTCCTCCGGGTGACAACACCACGCATTCCGTGCTCCACATTCCGCGGCTGGATAGGGGAGAAAGGTTGGGCGAGGATCTTCACCGCGGCCGGGCGCCCGGGTGCCTACCTCAGCGTCATCACTCCCGGCACTATCAGTGCGGGTGATCCGATCGAAGTGGTACATCGCCCGAATCATGATGTGACGATCTCCCTCGCCTTCCGCGCCACGACGACTGAGCGCGCCCTATTACCTCGCCTCCTTGCGGCCGGCGATGATCTTGATCCGGCGCTGCGGCGCGCAGTCAACTCACGGTCGTTGGTCACACTGGATTGAGCTGAGAGGCGGCGGCTCATCAGCAGGTCCCTTGAAGCGGAATACGCGGCGGGGATTGCATGTTTGTCTTTTGACCGGGGATGGGCGACGAGCTAGCCTTGACCCTTGTGTTCGGGCGTGCCCGACACTTTGTGCGTGCCCGAATGTCTTGTGCCGGCGGTGTTCGCACGCCTGACCTGCCGGAACGCTCCGAAGGGTCGCAGCCCAATCAACATGAAAGAAAGAGATGTAACTCGGTGCCCACAATTCAGCAGTTGGTCCGCAAGGGCCGCGAGGACAAGGTGAGCAAGACCAAGACGCCAGCGCTCAAGGGTTCGCCTCAGCGCCGGGGCGTGTGCACGCGTGTGTACACGACGACCCCGAAGAAGCCGAACTCGGCGTTGCGTAAGGTCGCTCGTGTCCGGCTGTCCTCTGGTGTCGAGGTCACCGCGTACATCCCCGGTGTTGGCCACAACTTGCAGGAGCACTCGATGGTGCTGGTGCGCGGAGGGCGGGTGAAGGATCTGCCAGGTGTTCGGTACAAGATCATCCGTGGCTCGCTGGACACCCAAGGTGTGAAAAACCGCAAGCAGGCACGTAGCCGCTACGGCGCGAAGAAGGAGAAGTAATGCCTCGCAAGGGACCGGCACCGAAGCGCCCCGTGATCGCCGACCCGGTTTACGGGTCGCCGCTGGTCAGTCAGCTCGTCAGCAAGATTCTGCTGAACGGCAAGAAGACCGTCGCGCAGAGCATCGTCTACACAGCGATGGAGGGGACCCGGACCAAGACTGGCGTCGATCCGGTGCAGACCCTGAAGCGGGGCCTGGACAACGTCCGGCCCTCGCTGGAGGTCAAGAGCCGCCGCGTTGGTGGCGCGACATACCAGGTACCGGTCGAGGTGAAGCCTGGCCGTGCGACCACCTTGGCGATGCGCTGGCTGGTGAGCTTTGCTCGGCAGCGTCGCGAGAAGACCATGTCCGAGCGGCTGATGAACGAGATCCTGGACGCTTCGAACGGCCTCGGCGCCGCGGTGAAGCGCCGCGAGGACACCCACAAGATGGCGGAGGCGAACAAGGCCTTTGCCCACTACCGCTGGTAACTGACCAACTTGTCAGAACCCAGCTGACCAGTAGCTCATTTTCGTTCTGACAATTCAGGAAGACCCTTATGGCTGTCGACATCAAGACTGATCTGTCCAAGGTCCGCAATATCGGGATTATGGCCCACATTGATGCGGGCA
>JBKOZG010000234.1:0-21184 GCA_046725775.1 Actinomycetota bacterium
CAGCTGGACGGTGAGCGTGTCCACCCAGCGCGGGGGCAGAGCGGCGAACTGCTCCCCCAATCCGAGTTCATCGAGCAGAGCCAACGTCGAGGCATGGACAGTGTCGCCCCGAAAGTCACGCAGAAAATCCGAGTGCTTCTCCAGCACGGTTGTCCGCACGCCCGCGCGAGCCAGAATGAGGCCGAGCACCAAACCTGCGGGCCCGCCGCCCACCACACAGCAGCCGGTCTTGGTCGTGAAAGTCGCCATGTGGTGAATTATTCGTCAATGCGCGCTGAGCCTGTCGAAGTGCAGCAGCCTCCGCCCTTCGACAGGCTCAGGGCGCATTTTGACGCTCGGGAATTGCGGTGCTAGACCAGCGCGGGTGGCAGTGCGCCCTCGTTCTCCAGCAGCCAACGCTTTGTCTCCAGATGGCGGCCCGGCTCGCCACCGGAGTATCCACCGAGGCCATCACTGGCCACCACGCGGTGGCACGGGATGATGATCGGCACCGGGTTTGCCGCCATGATCTCCCCGATCGCGCGCGCCGGCACTCCGGTGCCGCTCAGCTGGGCTAGTTCGCCGTAGGTGATCGTCTCCCCGTATCCGACGGTCCTCAGCGCCTCAAGCACTGCCTTGGTCACGGGCTCCAACGGGGGGAGGTCGAGCGGCAGCGTGAAGTCTTGCCGCTGCCCCGCAAAGTATTCCCACAACTGTCCGAGTGTTTGCTGCACCGTCTCGTCCGGTTCCGTCGAGGCGCCCTGCGGTCGCAGCCGCCACCCGACCTCGCGTACGCCCGCGGGTCCAGCGAGGACCCCAATCACGCCGACCTGGCTGTCGAACTGGTCAAAAAAGAGCTCGCTCATAATGCAGTCCATCGTGCCGCAGTACTCAGACAAGTCCGCACTCCGCTTCCGGTATCCCACGCTGGGTGGGACATTCGCGCCCTACATGGCGTACCCGTCGCGATCAAGCTGAGCTGTCGGCGCTCTCAATGACAACGAGGGCGTCGCGATGGACGACCGTACGGTCGTAGCCGGCGCCCAGCTCGGCGGCAAGGTCGCGGGTGCTGCGGCCGAGCAGGGATGGCAATTCGTCGGAGTCATAGTTCACCAGTCCGCGGGCGACAACCAATCCATCTGGACCGACCAACTCAACCGGCTCGCCAGAGGAGAACTGACCGCGCACGGCGGTGATGCCGGCGGGGAGCAACGAGGCCTTGCGCTGGGTGAGCGCGCGCACGGCTCCAGCGTCGAGCACCAGGGTGCCGCGAGCGTCGCTCGCATGTCGCAGCCACAACAGGCGGGTAGGTCGCCGACGGCCTGTGGGATGGAACAGCGTGCCGACTCGCTCACCAGCCAGCGCTGCCCCGGCTTGCTCAGCGGTCGTTAGTACGACCGGAATCCCGGCGGAGGTAGCAATCCGCGCAGCGTCAATCTTGGTGACCATTCCGCCGGTGCCGACCGCGGTGCGGCGCGTTGCTATGTCGACCTCGGCGAGATCGAGCTCGCTCCATACCTCGCTGATCTTGCGCGCCTCTGGCTTGGTCGGGTTGGTCGTGTAGAGCGCCTCGACGTCGCTGAGCAGCAGGAGAGCGTTGGCGTGGACCAGATGTGCCACCAACGCCGCGAGCCGGTCATTGTCGCCGAATCTGATCTCGTGTGTGGCGACGGTGTCGTTCTCGTTAACGATCGGCACCACGCCGAGCTCCAGCAGCCGGCCGAAGGTCCGGTAGGCGTTGCGATAGTGCGCATGGCGTGTCACGTCGTCGGCAGTGAGCAACACCTGACCCACCCGAAGCCCATACCTGTCGAATAGCTGCGTGTAGTACCCCATCAACAGACCCTGACCGACTGAGGCTGCCGCTTGCTGATTTGCAAGGTCGCGGGGGCGCGTCTTGAGTCCCAAGGGTGAGAGGCCAGCTGCGATGGCACCGGATGAGACCAGCACAACCTCGCGGTCGCTAAGTCTCGCCCTTGCCAGCACCCCGACCAGTTGCTCGATCCGTTGCGGGTCGATGCCTCCCTCGGCGGTTGTCAGCGAGGATGAACCCACCTTGACGACCACACGCTGGGCGGTTGCGAGTTCGTCACGCATGGTCAGGACCTGAATCGGAGTCCAAATGCGCTGGGCTGGCTTCGTTCTGCCCTGAGCTGGACCAAGGGTGGAACACCGCAGGTTCAGTATTCTCAGCCTGATCGCCAGCGGTCCCTTCGACAGCGTGGAAGGCGCGGTCCCTCTCACGCCGCCGCCGAGCGGCGGGTCGTTCCTCGGTCAGCCGCTGATCCTCGCCGCGACGGCTGAGGATCTCCGAGCCGATCTCGATCTGGGGTGCGAAATCAAAGATCACCGCGTTCGCGCCGCCAATCGCGACACCATCGCCGGGCTGGGCACCAAGCTCGAGTAGCCGGTCTTCGATTCCAATCCGATTCAGCCGATCGGCCAGGTAGCCAACAGCCTCGGCGTTGGAAAAGTCGGTTTGCTGGACCCACCGCTCAGGCTTGTCGCCACGAACGTGCCACAGCTCGCCCTCACGCTCGACACTGAACTCTGCCTGGCCATCCGGCAGCTTTGGCCGAATGAGGATCCTCGTGGGCGGAGGAGGGGTCGCGGAGTCACGCCAAGACTTGACCAGCTGAGCCATCGCGAAGATCAACTCCCGCACGCCTTCGCCGCTTCGGGTGGAGATCGGGAAAACTTGCAGGCCTCGGTCATGTAAGTCGCCCGAGGCCATCTCGGCAACCTGCCTGGCGTCGGGGATGTCGATCTTGTTCAGGGCTACGAGCCGCGGCCGGTCCGCAAGTCCTCCGTGTGCTTTCAGCTCGGCTTCGATGACATCGAGATCGGTTACCGGGTCGCGGCCCGGCAGATAGGTGGCGCAGTCGATCACATGGACGATTGCGGCACACCTTTCAATGTGGCGTAGGAAGTCGAAGCCGAGGCCGCGTCCTTCCCTGGCACCCTCGATGAGCCCAGGCACGTCGGCGACCGTGAAGCTCGTGTCACCGGCAACTACGACACCGAGGTTGGGCACCAACGTCGTGAAGGGATAATCGGCGATCTTGGGCCTGGCACGGGAAATCGCCGCCACCAGCGATGATTTCCCGGCGCTCGGGAAGCCCACCAACCCGATGTCGGCGACAACCTTCAGCTCCAGGCTGATGGTCCTGATTTCCCCTGGCTCACCGAGCAAGGCAAACCCAGGCGCTTTCCGGCTTGGCGAAGCTAGGGCCGCGTTGCCGAGTCCGCCACGGCCACCCTGCGCGACGACAATCTCAGTGCCGTCAGCAGTCAAGTCGGCGATTAGCTCACCGTTGTCGGCGTCGGTCACCACTGTGCCGCGGGGTACCGGGAGGATGACATCGGTTCCGCGGGGGCCGTTCGCGTGGTTGCCACGACCTGGCTCACCATTGGTCGCACGTCGATGTCCCTGACGGTGGTAGTCGACCAGTGTGGTCAGCCGGTGATCAACACGGAGGATCACCGATCCACCGTCGCCGCCGTTGCCGCCATCAGGGCCACCGAGCGGTTTGAACTTCTCACGATGAATGGAGGCGCAACCGTGGCCGCCGTTGCCGCCGTACACGTGCAGCGTGACCTGGTCCACGAAGGTAGGGATGGCCATGGCTGAAGCCTCCTCTCGGTGATCAGAAACGCGCAAAGGGCGGCCCCAGTTACTTGGGCCACCCTTCGGCGATTGTGGTGTGTGGGTAGTTTGCCGTGGTGGTGGCCTCGGCCGGCCCTGAATCCGATGGGCGGGGCGTAACATTGACGACCCGTCGCCCCCGCCGAGTGCCGAACTCAACATGCCCTGCGACCAGCGCGAACAAGGTGTCATCGCCGCCGCGGCCGACACCATCGCCTGCGTGGAAGTGGGTACCGCGCTGCCGGACGATGATTTCGCCTGCGTTGACCAACTGGCCGCCGAACCGTTTGACGCCGAGCCGCTGCGAATTGGAGTCCCGGCCATTCCTGGTCGAGGACGCTCCCTTCTTGTGTGCCATGTCGTCGCCTAGCTCTTGATGTCTGTTACCAAGACCTTCGTGTACCGCTGGCGGTGACCCTGACGCTTGCGGTAGCGGGTCTTGTTCTTGAACTTCAGGATGCGGATCTTGGGGCCCTTTATTTCAGCAAGCACCTCAGCGGTCACCGATGCCGAACCGAGTGCCGATGCATCTGAGGTGACGGCGTCACCGTCGACGAGCAGCAGCGGGGTCAGGCTGATGCTGGAGCCGACGGCGCCATCGAGGCGGTCAACCTCGAGTACATCGCCGACAGCGACCTTGTGCTGGCGGCCGCCACTCCGCACGATCGCGTACACGCCTAACCTGCTCTCTCTTGCTCTGAATTGGATGGTGTGCAACACAAGGTTGAGGGCACACGCCAGGCGCCCGCCCAAGCGTGCGCACCGAGGGTCCAGGCTACGCGGCCGCTCCTAATGGGGTCAAACCGTACGCCGCAGGGCGGCGCGAGCGCCCTCATTGGCGATCCAGAGATCAGTGGCGATCACGAGACAGGTAAGGCCGCGTTCCCTGAAACGATCAGCAAGTTCAGGGGTTCCGGCAAAGCCACCCACCGTGCGACCGTACGCCGCGGCGATCTGAACGATCCGCGTAAGAGCGCTGGTGTCCGAGTCGTCGTCGAGCAGCGCCTGCACGGTCGTCCCGAGGGAGAGGGAGAGGTCGTTCGGCCCGACGAAGAGTTGGTCGACACCATCCACCGCCGCGATCTCCTCCACGCGCGAGAGAGCCTCGACCGACTCGATCATCACGGCGCACCTCGTGCTGCGGTTGGCCGCCTCAACCGTCAGTGTGGCGCCGCCCCAGATGCCGCCTAGCTGACCCCAACTTCGGCCACCGGCCGGCGGATAGAAGGTTGCTGCGACTGCGCGCTGCGCGTCCGCCGCAGACTCGATCTGAGGAACAATCACCGCCTGTGCTCCGGCATCCAACGCAGTGCCGATGGCAACGAAGTCACACGAGGGAACCCGCACTACGAGCTGAGCCCCCTCCGGTGGGAAGCTCCGCGCCGCGTCGACGATCTCGGTACGCGAATACAAGCCATGTTGCATGTCGAGGCATAGCCAGTCGAATCCAAGACGAGCCAGCCGCGCCACCATGCTTGGATTGGCGTCTGAACACCACACTCCGCTGCTCGCCCCGCCGAACCCGCGAAACCGCTGATCTGCTGCCGTCACCCGCCTCATTCTGGTCGCCCACCTTTGCAACCTCCGCAGGCGGGGCGGGAACTCCTACCATTTGGCAGCCGTCGTCAGTCCTGGTCCTCGGCAGCTGCCAGCAACTCATGGCGGTGTGCGAGTGTGGTACGCAGCCGCCCGTGGCTGGCACCAAGCTCCAATTCCGCTGCGTCAATGCGGTGCCAGGCCGGCATGCCGAGCGCGTGGATACCGCGTTGCGCGAGCAGCCGGTCCAGCATTCCTGACCTGCCATGGGCCTTGACCGCACCATCGTGCACATCGGCCAGCAAGGACGTCACCGTCTCCACGGCGTCGGACTTGTTGGTGCCGATCACGCCTGTCGGCCCTCGCTTGATCCAACCGGTGACATATTCGTCGGCTGAGAATCCGCCGTCACGGATCACTCTGCCTTCGGCATGTGGCACCCGTCCGGTCTTTTCGTCGAAGGGCACGCCCGGTAACGGCAGGCCGCGGTAGCCGACCGAGCGCACCACAAGGTCGGCGACCAAGTCCGGACGACGGCCAATACCGACCACGAAACCCTCCGAATCGATCATGGTCCGCTCGACCTCGACAGCAGTCACCCGATCAGTGCCGATGATCTTTATCGGTCGACTCCAGAAGTGAAAGCTGATCCGCCGGGAGGCACCCCGCAAGGGGCGGGCTCCCCACTCCTGTAACACCGCCAGGTTGCGGGCAGCGACCTTGTTCTGTTGCACCACTGCCTGACTGGAGTGATCCAGCTCCAGGTCTTCAGGATCTGTGATCACATCAACATCATCTAGCTGCCCGAGCTCACGAAGCTCCTTGGTTGTAAACGCTGTGTAGGCAGGCCCGCGGCGGCCGAGTACGTGAACGTCGGTGATGTTCTTCCGAGACAGGGATTTCAGTACCTCGTCGGCCATGTCCGTGTCGTCGAGCTGATCGACAGTCTTGATCAACACGCGGGCCACGTCGAGGGCAACGTTGCCGACGCCGACCACGACTGCGTGGCAAGACGTCCTGATCAGCTCGTCGATCTCGTCCGCTACGAGATGATCGCTGATGCTGCGCTGGTTAGTATCAGAATGAACATCCGGATGACCGCAGTACCATTCCACGAGCTCGGCCGCCGCGATGCTACCCGGCAGGTGCTCGCCGGGAATCTCCAGACGTCTGTCGCTGCCCGCCCCATATGCATAGATCACAGCGTCGACGGCCTCGCGAAGCTCTGAAATGCTGAGATCGGAGCCAATGGCAACATCGCCATAGAACCGGACACTGGGCTTCTCCAATGTGCGCTCGAGGGTGTTGCGGATCGAGCGAATCGAGAAATGGTCGGGCGCCACGCCGTAGCGGACCAGCCCGAACGGCACGGGGAGCCGGTCGATGACAGCGACCTCAACTGCCACATCAGTTCGCTGACTGAGGGCCTCGGCGGCGTAGATCCCTGCCGGCCCGGCTCCCACAATGGCGACGACGAGAGGTGACGACTGGGCCGGCAATGCACTGTCGATCAGCTCAACACCACCGACTCAACCTGCGACTCGGCCAGGTCGGGTTCCTGAGCTGCCGCGCTGCGGCGGCCGCGAGCGCTCCGTCGGCTGCGAGGGGGCCGCTCCTCAGGCGTTCCTTCGCTGGTGTCGTCCGCGTCGTCGGACAACTTTGCGCTGTCCGTCGCCCTTCGGGAGCCGGCTTGGGCGTTGCCGCGACGGTCGCGCGGACGGGAGTCTCGCGCTCCCCCATCGGCATGCCTTTGCGACTCGACCGGCATGTCGTGCAGTTCGTAGCCACGGCCGTGGCACTGCGGGCACTCGGTGGTGAAGGCTTCTAGCAGTCCGGTGCCGATCCGCTTACGTGTCATCTGAACTAGACCCAAGCTCGTGATCTCGGCCACCTGATGCCGAGTCCGGTCGCGTCCTAGACACTCCACGAGCCGACGTAGCAACAGTTCGCGGTTGCTGGGCAACACCATGTCGATGAAGTCGATCACGATGATCCCGCCGACGTCACGGAGCCTCAGCTGCCGTACTAGTTCCTCGGCCGCCTCCAAATTGTTGCTGGTGACTGTTGCCTCCAGGTTGCCACCGGTGCCGGTGAACTTGCCGGTATTGACGTCGATCACGGTCATCGCTTCGGTCCGGTCGATGATCAACGAGCCGCCGGACGGCAGAAACACCTTGCGCTCCAGGGCTTTCGCAATCTGCTCGTCCAGTCGATTCTCAGCAAAAAGATCACCGTCACCATCCCAGCGGCGCAGTCGATCTTGCAAGTGCGGCGCGACATGCGAGACGTACGCCTCTACTGAGTCGTACGCGTCAGTGATTCCCCCGTTGCCAGAGATGATCAACTCCGAAAAGTCTTCGGTGAAAAGATCGCGGACAATGCGGACGGTAAGATCCGGCTCGGCGTAAAGCAACTGCGGAGCATTGCCAGTGGCCACCTTCCGCTCGATATCCTCCCACTGCGCTTTCAGCCGATTGACATCGCGCACGAGCTCTTCTTCGTTTGCACCCTCAGCAGCCGTGCGAACAATCACGCTGGCGGACTCGCCAATCAAGTCAGACAAGATCTCCTTGAGCCGCCGGCGTTCGGCCTCAGGCAGCTTTCGGGAGATCCCCGACAGATGGCCACCCGGGGAATAGACGATATAGCGGCCCGGGATCGAGACGTGGTTGGTCAGCCGCGCCCCCTTGGCGCCCACCGGATCCTTGGAGACCTGAACCAAGATCGTCTGGCCCGGTTTGAGCACCTTCTCAACCTTGCGATTCTGGCCTTCCGCGCCGAAGTAGTCCCAGTCGATCTCTCCCGCGTATATCACTCCATTGCGACCCCGTCCGATGTCCACGAAAGCGGCCTCCATCGATGGCAGAACGTTCTGGACCCGGCCCAGGTAGACGTTGCCGATCAAGGAAGCATGTGTGGCGCGGTCGACGTAGTGCTCGACGAGGATGTCATCCTCAAGTACGGCGATCTGCACAAGATCATCAAGTTGCCTGATGATCATCTTGCGTACCACGGACTCGCGCCGTGCGAGGAACTCAGCCTCGCTCAGGACCGGCGCGCGACGCCGACCCGCCTCGCGACCTTCACGTCGCCGCTGGCGCTTGGCCTCCATCCGGGTGGATCCGTCAATCCCAGAAACCTCGCTGTCGGCTTCTTGACGGCGGGGGTCGCGTACTCGAGTAACGGTGTCCGTCGGATCGTCTGGGGCGGGAGCCGCCTCCTCTCCCCTCCGCCGACGACGACGCCGCCGTCGGCGCTGGCCCTCAGCGGTGCCTTCGGTGGTGTCAGTGGTCTCCGGAGCATCGTCTTCCGCGGCCTCACCCTCTTCTGTGGACGCGGCCTCGTCGTCGGCGGTGCGCCGACGGCGACGACCTCCACGACGACGCCGGCGACGACGGCCCTCGCCACCCTCGCCCTCAGTTGCGGTCTCCCCCGCGGCTTGCGACAAGCGCTCCTCCTGGGGCGTCGATTCCTCGAGCGCAGGCTCCTCGGGCGTCGACTCCTTGAGCGTAGGCTCCTCGGTGGTCGATCGCTCGAGCGCAGGCTCCTCGGGCATCGACTCCTTGAGCGTAGGCTCCTCGGTGGTCGATCGCTCGAGCGCAGGCTCCTCGGGCATCGACTCCTTGAGCGCAGGCTCCTCGGTGGTCGATCGCTCGAGCGCAGGCTTCTCTGCCGCAGGTTCCTCGGCCGCAGGTCCCTCAAGCTTTTCCTCGAGGGCAGCATCGGCGACTATGTCGGTATCGACCGGCAGCCCATCAGCCGGCGTTGGCGCACCCTCTTCCGGCTCTCCAGAGGGCGTTGTAGCCGCCTCGGCCGGCGCTTCAGTCGTCATTGCAACGGCCTTCTTGACTGTTCGCTTGCGCGGGGTTTTGGCGTCCTCTCCCGCGCTGGGAGGCGTTTCCTCACGGCGTTTCTTGGCTGTGCGCTTGCGCGTTGACTTCTCGGTCGGGGGCGCGAGCTCCGTCCCGACGGAATGCTCGGTGACTGGCTCCGGCTCCTCTCGGGCGCCCTGGATCGAGGGTGCATTCGGGGCTGAGGAAGGCGGCCCCGCTGGTCGGCTGGCCGCCCTGCGGCGGCGCGGGGCGGGCGGAGCTGGTGGTTGTTCGATTGTTTCTGGTGTTGGTGTATCGGGCTCGTGGGGGTCGAGCATCAAACTCCTCTATGGCGCGTACGCGCACTTTCTCGTTCGCTGCGCCGGCGGGGCCGGGCTGCGGAAGCTTGCGGAACCGATGTGGTGAGTCTGACCCTCCCGCGGTCAAGCCCCTGACTCCGTCACACTCGAAGCCCTGCTCGTCGCGGTGGAAGATCAGCTCCACCTGCTGTCACGACGTGTCACTGCCACGCCGCGCATGTATGCCATCGATGCTGGACGCCGTGGCGTCCAAGCCGTCTCCAGTATCACACACGTCACAACCGGCTGGCGCGACGTGCCGCAGCGCCGGGAGTTTGGCGACCGGGCTCGGTGACCGTTCCAAATTCAGGGTCGAGCCTGCCCTGGGCGAGCCGCGTCAGGACCGGCGTTTCCGTAGGAGCGAACCCGTGGCTTGCCACCCGCAGGCCTGCAAGCACGTCATCGGGTCGGACCAGAGGTGTCTGATGAGCCAACGTCATGGTCATCCGACCGCTCTCGACCTCAAGGCTGACCACTGCCCCACGGGCGTCGAACTCGCGCATTCCGTTCTTAGTCATCCGCTGCACAAGCACCGCATCCCGAGCGAGGAAAGCGTCGCGTGCCGCCTGCAGCGTTGTTATCGACAGATCTGCCAGATCCACCTGCCAACGCGACCCAGTCAGCTCGTCCGCCAACGTCCCGGGACGCACCGCGGCGACCTCCACCACATCGAGGCCCTGCGGCAGGGCGGTGTCGAGGGCGGCCCGCACCTTGTCTGGATCGCATGCTGCCGCCAGACCGATTTCCAGGTACTCCGCTTCGCTTGCAGCCCCAGTCGGAGAGGCGTTCGGGTATGTGATCCGTGGATGGGGTGAGAAGCCAGACGAATACGCCATGGGCACTCCGGCCCGGCGCAGTGCGCGCTCGAACGCCCGCCCGAAATCCCGATGGCTGGTGAAACGGGCGCGCCCGCGCTTCGCGTACTTCACCCGGAGCCACTGCACCGGCGGCGGGTGCTGCTCGGGCTGCGCGCGGGGCCTCGGCGAGGTCACGAGCCGAGACTAGCGACGGTAGCTCAAGAATCCGACCAATGCGGACTTCTCGACTGCGACAGTCGGCGGAGCTGGCCAAAGTCGGACCAATGTTGGCCTGTCGAAACGTCGACGGACTATGAGCGCTGAGCTCGTCGAAGCGCGCTCTTCGGCAGGCTCAGGATGCATCGACCGGCTCGGGGCGCTTCGACATCGCCGGTCAATAGAGGTTGTTGGCGTACTGGTCCCCGTAGTAGGCGGTCAGTACTTCGAGAGTGTGGTCCGGCGCGTCCAGCGTCTTGGCAATCACCGGCCGGGACGCCACCGGATCGAGCCAGGTTTCCGGGTGCCACAGCTGGGATCGCAGGAAGGCCTTGGCGCAGTGGTGGAAGATCTCCTCGATCTCGACTACCAGGGCGAGGATCGGCCGGTGACCTTTAGCGATCATGTCGTCGAAGAACGGCGCATCGGACACCAGTCGCGCACGGCCGTTGATGCGCAATGTGTCGCCGCGACCGGGAATCAAGAAGATCAGGCCGACATGTGGGTTCGCCAGCACGTTCTTGTATCCGTCGGCGCGCCGGTTTCCGGGACGTTCAGCGAGGGCGATGGTGTGGTCGTTGATCACGTACGCCAGTTGTCTGGGCGGATCTCCCCTGGGCGACACGTCGCATGCCCCTGTCTCGTCGGCCGTCGCCACCAGACAGAACGGTGAAGCAGCGAGCCACTGTCGGTCCAGCTCATGCAGCGTTGACCTGACCTTATTGGCCACCCGGTGCAAGGGCACACCAATCAACTCCACCAGCTCGTCGACGGTGGTGATCTGCTGCTCAGCCATGCGGTTCAGCGTAGGTGGAACCTGTCCGGTGAGGCGAGTGGACATCTGGTCCGCGCTGCGGGTCAGCTGGCACCGGACAGATCTTTGACTGGGGTCAGCGGCAGCAGCTTGCGACCGGTCGGACCAATCTGAATTGTGGTGTCCAGCTGCGGGCACACCCCGCAGTCGAAGCATGGTGTCCAGCGGCAGTCGTCCACCTCGACCTCGTCCAAGGCGTCCTGCCAGTCCTCCCAGAGCCACTCCCGATCCAGGCCGGCATCCAAGTGATCCCAGGGCAGCACCTCGGCGTAGTCGCGCTCACGCGTGGTGTACCAGTCAAGATCCACCCTGCTGCCCTCCAAGCATCGCTCGGCACACGCGGCCCAGCGCTCGTAGGAAAAGTGCTCGCTCCAACCATCGAACCGGCCGCCATCCCGCCAAACCGCCTCAATGATCGCGCCGACGCGGCGATCGCCGCGACTCAACAATCCTTCGATGATGCTCGGCTTCCCATCGTGATAACGGAATCCGATGGCTCGGCCATACTCCCGATCACCCCGGATCGCATCCCGCAGCTTGGCCAGCCGCGCGTCCACGGTTTCACGATCACACTGCGCTGCCCACTGAAAGGGGGTGTGCGGTTTAGGCACGAAGCCACCGATACTCACTGTGCAGCGGATATCTCGCCGACCGCTGACTCTTCGGCCGGTGGCGATCACTCGCTTCGCGAGATCCCCGATGGCGATTACGTCCTCGTCCGTCTCGGTCGGCAGGCCGCACATGAAGTACAACTTGACCTGCCGCCAGCCGTGCGAGTACGCCGCCGCGACCGTTCGGATCAGATCCTCCTCAGTGACCATCTTGTTGATCACCTTGCGCATCCGCTCCGTGCCGCCCTCGGGCGCAAAGGTCAGCCCAGAGCGTCGACCGTTGCGGGAAAGCTCGTTGGCGAGGTCGACGTTAAACGCGTCCACCCGAGTGCTTGGCAGGGAAAGCGAAACGTTGCTGCCCTCATATCGATCGGCAAGCTCCCGAGTGATCTCGCCGATCTCGGAATGATCACTGCTGGACAGGCTCAGCAGCCCGACCTCCTCTAAACCAGTGGACTCGATGCCGCCCTGCACCATGGCACCGATGACGTCGATGCTGCGCTCCCGGACCGGCCGAGTGATCATTCCCGCCTGGCAGAACCGGCAACCGCGGGTACAGCCGCGGAAGATTTCCACGGCATAACGCTCATGCACCGTCTCAGCGAGCGGCACGAGCGGCTTCTTGGGGTATGGCCACGCATCCAGGCCCATCAACGTGTGCTTGGCGACGCGGAACGGTACGCCTGCCCGATTCGGCGCGATTCGTCGGATCCGGCCGTCGGGAAGATAGTCGACCTCGTAGAACTTCGGCACATAAACCCCGCCGCCCGCCGCCAGTCGCAGCAACAGACCATCGCGACCGCCAGGCCGTCCTTCGGACTTCCATTCCCGGATGACCGCTGAGATCGTCAGTGCGATCTGTTCGCCGTCACCTAGGACCACAGCATCAAGGAAGTCTGCGATCGGTTCTGGGTTGAACGCCGCATGCCCGCCCGCCAAAACGATGGGATTGTGCTCCCGGCGCTCAGCAGCGTGGATGGGAATCCCGGCCAGGTCGAGCTCGGTAAGCATGTTGGTGTAGCCGAGCTCTGTAGCACAGCTCAGTCCGAAGACGTCGAACTCTGCGACCGGTCGGTGCGAATCCAGTGTGAACTGTGGCACGCCGTGCTCGCGCATCAGCGCTTCCATGTCGGCCCATACCGCGTACGTCCGCTCGGCGAGGATCCAGTCCTGCTCGTTGAGGATCTCGTACAAGATCGCGATGCCCTGATTGGGCAGACCTACCTCGTACGCATCGGGATAGCTCAGGCACCAACGCACCTCGACCGATTCCCAGTCTTTGGTCACGCTGTTCAGCTCGCCACCGACGTATTGGATGGGCTTGCTTACCCGTGCCAGCAGCGGTTCGAGTCGCGGGAATACCGAAGCAGGGCCGGTCGCGATCGTCGTCATGACGCACCCAGCGTAACGGCGACTCGGAGATCAGCAGTCAGGCGAGATCAGGAAACCAGAGCGCAATTTCACGCCCGGCCGACTCCAAGGAGTCGGAGCCGTGCACTACGTTTTCCCGATTGGACAGCGCGAAGTCACCGCGGATGGTGCCGGGAGCAGCTTTCCGCCCGTCGGTGGCGCCGTTGACCGTACGGACAACATCGATGGCCTCGTCGCCTTCGACAACCATCGCTACCGAGGGTCCAGAGGTCACAAACAGCCGGAGCGGCGGATAGAAGGTCCGCTCAACATGCTCTGCGTAGAGCTGGTCGGCAAGCTCACCGGTCATCTGACGCAGCTCCATTGCCACGATCGACAGGCCCTTGGATTCGAAACGGCTGATGATCGCCCCGGCTAGACCGCGGCGGACAGCGTCTGGCTTGATCAGTACGAAGGAACGCTGGGTCGGCACAGGCGGTGCGACGTAACTCATGCCAGCACCCTAGGGGATGTCGCCGCCCTCGGGGGAAGCCTCCATACGCGAGTCCAGCCGCTTGCCCATCAGGAAGGACATCACCCAGACTGCCGTGAACAGCGCCCCCACAACGAACATCGTCGCGGTCAAGAATCCCATCGAGAGCCCAGCGATTTGGGCGAGCCAGCCGAACACGTAGCCGACTCGAGAGCGCAGGAACCCGGCGGCTAGCAGTGCGAGCAGCGCCGCGCCACTTCCAAATCCTACGGCTGCTGCGGCGGGTATGTCCGAGATCAAGATCATGACGGGCATGGCGAGCCCGAAGACGATTACCTCGAAGATCAGCACCGTTTGCAGCACAACCCGCATCGGGTTGCCGGTGCTGAGACTGATCACCGCCAATCCCGGTCGGTGTCGTGCCCGTCTTCGGAATAGTCGGCGTCCCATTCGTCGTCGAGGTTCTCCCTTGTCGCCGGAACAACCACCGGCTCCTCCCTGACGAGCAGGGCGCGTGCCTCACTGATCGCAATAACCGATCCGCTGATCAACACACCGGGCGAGCCGACGACATCCACCTCCGCCAGCGACACTGCCTCCGCGATCGCGTCGTCGAGCCGGGGAACCACAGTGACGCGCGAGGCACCGAAGACCTCCTCGGCGAGTTCCCCTAGCTTCTCAGCCGGCAGGCCGCGAGAGGTGGAGGCGACTTGCGTGATCACGACCTGGTTCATGATCTCCTCGAAGACTTCGAGAACGCCGCGCGCATCTTTGTCCGCCATAACGGCGACGAGGCCGATCAGCGGTGTGAAGCCGAATGCCTCAGTGATCGCGGCCGCGGCCGCTCGAGCGCCGTGGGGGTTGTGCGCCGCGTCCAGCACCACCGCCGGCGAGCGGCGTACCAGCTCCATCCGGCCAGGAAAGCGGACCTGGGCGAAGCCTTCGCGGATCACATCAGGATCCAGCGCTTTGAGTCCGAGAAACGCCTCGGTCGCCGCGAGTGCCTGCGCGGCGTTCGAGGCTTGGTGCGCACCGTAGAGGGGCAGAAAGATGTCATCCACCGGGCCGTCTGCACCGTCGAGTCGGATGACCTGTCCGGCCACTGCTAGCCGCCGGTCGATGACACCGAAGTCGATGCCTTCTCTTTGTGGCAGCGCCCCGACGTCGGCGCACCGGGTTAGCAGCACTTGTGCTGCCTCGACGGTCTGACCAGCAAGAATCGCGTGTGCTCCCGGCTTGATGATCCCGGCCTTCTCCCGCGCGATCTCGGTGATGGTAGGGCCCAGCAGGTGAGTGTGATCAAGATCGATTGGGGTAACCACCGCGACGTCCGCATCGGCGACATTGGTCGCGTCCCAGGCGCCGCCCAAGCCGACCTCCACGATCGCGACGTCGACCGGCGCATCGGCAAATGCGGCGTACGCCATTGCCGTGATGATCTCGAAGAAGGTCAACGAGACGCCTTCAATTTGGCGTTCGTCAACAAGTGCAACGTACGGCTCGATCTCGCGCCACACTGCGTCGAAGCGCTCATCGCTGATCGGCTGCCCGTCGATGGTGATCCGTTCCGTCACGCTCAATACGTGGGGGCTGGTGAATCGACCGGTACGAAGGCCATCCGCTCGCAGCAGAGATTCGATCATGGCCGCGGTACTGCCCTTGCCGTTGGTGCCGGTCAAGTGGATGATCGGGTAAGCCCGTTGTGGGTCCCCGAGTAGCTCGGTCAGCGCCCGAATCCGGCCGAGGCTCGGTGCTGGGCGGTGCTCCGGCCACCGGCTGGTGAGCGCGGCGACGATCTCGGAGTGCGACTGTTCGGCAGGCATGACGCCCAAAGTCTAGGGCGGGTGCCGACCAGACCAGACTTCGCGGGCGCGGCGAGCCCGCTAGGCTGGCAGGCTGACCCCGTACCAGCGATCAAACGCAGGTGCGTACCCCAGTGAGCTTCTTTAGGATGCAAGATCATGACCACGCCAGCTGAGCCCCGAACCGACGCGCCTACCGCTGCTGGCGCGGGCGTACCGGAGAAACCTGCGCTGGAGGGTTTGGAGGACAAGTGGATGGCGCGCTGGAAGGCCGACGACACCTACGCGTTTGTCCGGCCCGCCAGCCGGGCTGTCGTGTACAGCATCGACACTCCCCCGCCCACAGTGTCGGGCTCGCTGCATGTCGGCCACGTCTTCTCCTACACCCACACCGATCTGATCGCGCGCTTCCAGCGGATGAGAGGCAAGCACGTCTTCTATCCGATCGGCTGGGATGACAACGGCCTGCCCACCGAGCGGCGCGTACAGAACTTCTACGGTGTGCGCTGCGACCCGACGGTGCCGTACGACCCCGACTTCACACCATCGGAAAAGCCCGACCCCAAGCACGAGTTGCGGATCAGCCGACCCAACTTCGTCCAACTCTGCCATGAGCTCACCCATGTGGACGAGAAGGCATTCGAGGATCTCTGGCGACGTGTCGGACTCAGCGTGGATTGGTCCAGCCTCTACACCACGATCAGCGAGGACTCGATCATGGTGGCCCAGAAGGCATTCCTTCGTAACGTCGCACGTGGCGAGGCGTACCTCTCCGAGGCCCCCACCATGTGGGATGTGACTTTCCAGACTGCCGTCGCGCAGGCTGAACTCGACGCCCGCGACTACCCAGGCGCTTTTCACCGGGTGGCATTCCATGGCACCGATGGTCCGGTGTACATCGAGACCACGCGGCCCGAGCTCATTGCGGCGTGTGTCGCCTTGATCGCCCACCCCGACGACGAGCGCTACCGACCGCTGTTCGGCAGCACAGTGACCAGCCCGCTCTATGGGGTAGAGCTGCCAGTCCTTGCGCACCCGGCCGCAGAGCCGGACAAGGGCACCGGTATTGCGATGTGTTGCACCTTCGGAGATCTCACCGATGTCACCTGGTGGCGCGAACTGCAGCTGCCGGCCCGGGTGATCATCGGTCGCGATGGGCGGATCGCACGCGATAGCCCGGAATGGATTGCCAACGACTCCAGCTGGCAGGCGATTGCCGGTAAGACGATTGTCTCTGCTCGAGAGTCGGTCGTGGCTGAGTTGGGCGCCTCCGGTGATCTTGAAGGTGAACCGACGCCGACGCTCCGCAAGGCCAATTTCTACGAGAAAGGCGACAAACCGCTGGAAATCGTCTCCACTCGTCAGTGGTACATCCGTAATGGCGGTCGCGACGACGATCTGAAGCGCGAGATGTTGGAACGTGGTGCGGAACTGGAGTGGATTCCGCCTCACATGAAGTACCGCTATGACAACTGGGTGAGTGGCCTCAACGGGGACTGGTTGATCTCGCGGCAGCGGTTCTTCGGTGTTCCGTTCCCGGTCTGGTATGCCCTGGACTCCGACGGCGAGCCTGACTACGACCATCCCATACTGGCGAGCGAAGACAACCTGCCGGTGGATCCGAGTTCGGACGTGCCAACTGGCTTCAGCCACTCCGAGCGCGGTAAGCCGGGTGGCTTCGTTGCCGATCCGGATGTCATGGATACCTGGGCCACGTCATCGCTGACTCCCCAGATTGTATGCGGGTGGGAGCGCGACCCGGAGTTGTTCGGCCTGACGTTCCCGATGGACCTCAACACGCATGCTCACGAGATCATCCGCACCTGGCTGTTTTCCCGTGTGGTGCGGGCACACTTCGAGAACCATTCGCTGCCATGGGTGCGGTCGGCGATCAGCGGCTTCGTGGTGGATCCCGATCGCAAGAAGATGAGCAAGTCCCGCGGAAACGCGGTGGTGCCGACCGAGGTGCTGGAACGCTACGGTTCCGACGCCGTACGCTGGCGTGCGGCGAAGATTCGGCCCGGGCTGGATTCGCCCTTTGATCAGCGTGAAATGAAAGTCGGGCGGCGCCTGGCACTGAAGGTGCTTAACGCCAGCAAGTTCGTGCTTGGCGCCGGTGCCCTCACCGACACAGGTGTCATCACCGAACCTGCCGACCGGTCACTGCTCGCTCACCTCACCGCGGTGATCACCGAGACCACTCGATCGTTCGAGGCGTACGACTACACCAGCGCTTTGGAGAGCACGGAACAGTTCTTCTGGCAGTTTTGCGACGACTACTTGGAGCTGGTCAAGGAGCGTGCGTACGGGCCCGTCGAGGACCCCGGTGCCGCGTCGGCCCGGGCCACCTTGACGCTCACTTTGGACGTCGTGTTGCGACTGTTCGCGCCGATCATGCCGTACGTCACAGAGGAGGTGTGGTCATGGTGGAGGGACGGCTCGATCCACCGGACCCGCTGGCCGGTGGCTGAGGAGGTGGTCGGCAGTGAGGATCCAGGCCTGTTGAGCGATGTGTCGGCCGCGTTGATCCAGATTCGCGGCGCCAAGACCCAAGCCCGCGTCTCGATGAAGACCGAGATCAGCCTCGCCAAGTTCTACGGCACAGCGGGGGCTCTGGCGCATCTGCAGGCGGTCGAGCCTGACCTGCGTGCCGTCGGCCGTATAGCCGGTGATGTCAGTTGGATTGAAACTGACGGCCCGATCTCAGTCAACGTAACTCTGGTTTCGGCCGCCTGACCCTTACCGCTTCGTCCGCCACTCTTCGACGTGACGAAACCGGTCACTTCCAACCCATATCTGGCCCATTTCGAGGTTGCGAGTGACCGGTTTCGCCGGTGGGCCGGTGAAAGGTGACCGGTTTCCCCAGGGGGGAGCCGGCATCGAGGCCTGTCCCCAGATGAGCTGGAGGCTCGGACGATTGGAGTCCGCGTCCGCATGCTTCTCGCGTGAATGTGCGAAAGAACCAGACTCTCCCGCCCGGGGATGGCTGCACCGGTCAGCTGCAACAAGGAGAAGGCCGCAACCTGGGTGGTACGTGACCGGTTAGGTGAGGACGGTTCAGGCGCTCTTCTCGCGGCGCTCACGCTTGGCGAGCTTTTCGCGTGGCACCAGAGTCGGGAGCACCGAGTCTCTGACCACTTCGTCAGTAATGATCACCTGTGCAATGTCATCCCGACTGGGAACGTCGTACATGACATTGAGCAGGACCTCTTCGAGGATCGCCCGCAACCCACGGGCGCCCGTGCCGCGTAGTAGTGCAAGATCGGCAATCGCCTCGACTGCGTCAGGAGTGAACTCCAGTTCGACCCCATCGAGCTCAAACAGCTTGCGGAACTGCTTGACGAGCGCATTGCGCGGCTCCACCAGAATGCGGATGAGCGAATCGCGATCGAGAGGACTAACCGAGGAGATCATCGGCAGCCGCCCGATGAACTCCGGAATCAAGCCGAACTTGATCAGGTCTTCCGGTCGTACGTCGTGGAAGGGGTCGTCCGATTCGGGTCGACGAGTGGCGATGTCATTGTTGAATCCCAAGGGCCGCTTACCGACTCGCTGGGCAATGATGTGGTCGAGGCCGGCGAATGCACCGCCGACGATGAACAACACGTTGGTGGTGTCGATCTGGATGAAGTCCTGGTGCGGATGTTTGCGACCCCCCTGCGGCGGCACCGATGCCGACGTGCCCTCCAGGATCTTGAGCAACGCCTGCTGGACACCCTCGCCTGAGACATCGCGGGTAATCGAGGGGTTCTCGCTCTTCCGCGCGATCTTGTCGACTTCGTCGATGTATATGATCCCGGTCTCGGCCTTCTTCACATCGAAGTCGGCCGCCTGAATGAGCTTGAGCAAGATGTTCTCGACGTCCTCGCCAACGTAGCCGGCCTCGGTCAGGGCCGTGGCATCCGCGATCGCGAACGGCACATTGAGCATCTTGGCCAAGGTCTGCGCGAGGTAAGTTTTGCCGCACCCAGTGGGTCCGATGAGCAAAATGTTCGACTTCGCGAGCTCGACACTGTCGTCCTCGGCGCGCCGACCAGGATTGGCTGCTTCAGCCCGCACGCGCTTGTAGTGGTTGTAGACAGCGACCGCCAGGGCTTTCTTCGCATTGGTCTGCCCGATCACGTAGCTGTCAAGGAAGTGGCGGATCTGATGCGGCTTGGGCAGCTCATCCAGCAGGCCAACCTCGGCGCCCTCGGAGAATTCTTCCTCGATGATCTCGTTGCAGAGATCGATGCACTCGTCACAGATATAGACGCCGGGACCAGCAATCAGCTTCTTGACTTGCTTCTGGCTCTTTCCGCAGAAGGAACACTTCAGCAGGTCGCCGCTCTCTCCGATGCGCGCCACACCGCCTCCTCTCCGACCCCGATCGTGTGGCTCGGTTTCTCACCCTAGCCTGACCACTCCTCGAAGTGGAGGACATATCGTCCACGTCAGGCCCGCGGCGCCACTAGACCGGAACTGCCTTAAGCGAGGTCAACACCTCGTCGATCAGACCATATTCAAGTGCCTGCTCTGCCGTGAGGTATTTGTCTCGTTCGATGTCCCGACTCACCTCCGCAGGTGTCTTACCGGTGTCCTCGGCCAGCATCTGCTCCATCAGGGAGCGGATCCGCAGAATCTCTCTGGCCTGGATTTCGATGTCGGAGGATTGCCCGTACCCACCCTCGGTCGCCGGCTGATGGATCAAGATACGGCTGTTCGGCAACGCAAGCCGCTTGCCCTTAGTCCCGGCTGCCAAGATCACCGCGGCAGCCGAGGCGGCCTGGCCAAGGCACACGGTGCGTACATCGGGCTTGATGTAACGCATGGTGTCGTAGATCGCCGTGAGCGCGGTGAACGAGCCGCCAGGTGAGTTGATGTAGATCTCGATATCGCGTTCGGCGTCCATCTGCTGCAGGCAGAGCAGCTGAGCCATCACGGCATTGGCGATGTCGTCTGAGATCGGCGTGCCGAGAAAGATGATCCGGTCCTCGAAGAGCTTGGTGTACGGGTCGATCCGGCGCATGCCGTACGACGTACGCTCCTCCCACTGCGGGATGTAGTAGTCCATCGTGGGGGGGAAAAGCTGACCCAGAGCGAAGGGCGCACCCAATCTGCTGGTCATCTCGATTCGCTCCTTCACTGGTTCGGGGCCTGAGGTGACGGAATCTGCGCCGCAGTCGCAAAGACGTGATCAATAAAGCCGTACGACAGAGCCTGCTCTGCGGTGAACCACCTGTCTCGGTCGGAGTCTGCCTCGATTTGCTCCAGCGTCTGGCCGGTGTGCTCGGCAATCAGCTTCTGCATGGTTGACTTGATGTGCAGCGACTGCTCCGCCTGGATCCGGATATCGCTTGCCGTTCCGCCGAGCCCCCCGGAGGGCTGGTGCATCATGATCCGGCTGTGCGGCAGGGCGTACCGCTTGCCTTTGGTGCCCGCGCACAAGAGGAACTGGCCCATTGATGCAGCCAATCCGATCGCCACCGTGGCTACGTCGTTGGAGATCCATCTCATGGTGTCGTAGATCGCCATCCCCGAGTCGACCGATCCACCAGGTGAGTTGATGTAGAGGTAGACGTCCTTGTGTGAGTCCTCGGCGTTCAGTAGCAGCATCTGAGCGCAGATCGCGTTGGCGTTTTCTTCCTTGACTTCAGAGCCGAGGAAGATGATGCGGTTCTGCAGCAAGGCTTGAGAGACGTTGTCGTCGAGACCAAAGCCGTTGCGGTTGCCGGCGCTGTAGTCACCGGGGCCCGGTGCCCGCCACGGGTGATTGAAGCCGCTGAAGAT
>JBKOZG010000302.1:0-6011 GCA_046725775.1 Actinomycetota bacterium
CCGTTGAGACCGAGGCTGAGCTGGTCGAAGCGGTTCGAGACCTCGATGCCTCTGGAGAACCGCTGCTGGTGCTGGGTGGCGGGTCAAACGTGCTGGTCGGCGACGTCGGCTTCGACGGCACGGTGCTCAAGATCACCACCCGCGGCATCACGGAGGACATTGCAGCATGCTCCGGTGCGGTGATCGCCGCTGCAGCCGGCGAGCCATGGGATCCGCTGGTGCGATACGCCATCGAGCGCGGCTGGAGCGGCCTCGAACCCATGTCCGGCATTCCCGGCCTGGTGGGTGCGACCCCGATTCAGAACGTTGGCGCATACGGGGCCGACGTCAGCGAACTGATCTCCACGGTGCGTACGCTCGACCGGTCCACCGGGCAGCTCAAGACGTTGTTTCCGATCCAATGCGGCTTCGGCTATCGGTCGTCGCGTTTCAAATCCGATCCGGAACGCTTTGTGGTGCTTTCGGTCACCTTCCAGCTCCCGTTGGGCTCGTTGTCGCAGCCGATCCGGTATCCGGAGCTAGCGCGGGTTTTGGGTGTTGAGGTGGGGCAACGTGCTGCAGCAGCCGAGGTGCGTGATGCCGTGCTGGCGCTGCGTAACGCTAAGGGCATGGTGCTCGTGGAAGATGATCATGACACCTGGAGCGTCGGGTCGTTCTTCACCAACCCAATCCTCAGTCCGGCCATCGCTGGCACATTGCCCGCCGAAGCGCCACGCTTCAATCAGCCCGATGGCATGGTCAAGACCAGTGCCGCCTGGCTCATTGAACAGGCCGGCTTTGCCAAGGGTTATGGGCATGGGCCAGCCCGGATCTCCGAAAAGCACACGCTTGCAGTGACGAATCGAGGTGGAGCGACTGCTGCAGACCTGCTCGGCTTGGCGCGAGAAATTCGCGCCGGGGTGCGCGCCAGATTTGGCATCGAGTTGGTCCCCGAACCAGTCCTCGTAGGGTGTGAGCTATGAGCCTGGCTCGGTTCGTGGTGTGGGCACCACGACGATCGTCTGTCACCTTGATGATCAAGAAGGTCAGTGGGACCGCGCCCCTCAAGGTAGCGATGACACGAGACGAGGACGGCTGGTGGTTCCCAGCTGAGCCGCTTCCGGAGGATGGTGTCGGCGAGTTCGACTACGGCTTCATCCTCGACGATTCCGACACCGTACTTCCAGATCCGCGCTCCCGGCGCCAGCCGAATGGGGTGCACGGGTGGTCGCAGACCTTCGATGCTGACGAGTTCGTCTGGTCAGATCAGAAGTGGACCGGACGCCAACTTGCCGGTTGCGTCATCTACGAGCTGCACATCGGCACCTTCACGCCTGAAGGCACGCTGATAGCAGCGATTGACCGACTCGACCACCTCGTGGAGCTCGGGATCGACTTCGTTGAGCTGATGCCGGTGAACGCCTTCAACGGTCTGCACAATTGGGGCTACGACGGCGTGCTTTGGTACGCCGTCCATGAGGGCTACGGAGGCCCGGTCGGCTACATGCAATTCGTCGATGCGTGCCATCAAGCAGGTCTGGGAGTCATCCAGGACGTCGTATACAACCATCTCGGTCCGAGCGGCAATTACTTGTCACAATTTGCGCCCTACTTGCGGAGCGATGCCGGTCCTACCGTCTGGGGAGATGAGCCGAACCTGGATGGCGAGGAATCCGACGAGGTACGGCGCTACATCATCGACAACGCCCTGATGTTCCTCACCGACTATCACGTGGACGGGCTGCGCCTCGACGCCGTGCACGCGCTGCACGACACACGAGCGACGCATCTGTTGGAGGAGTTGAATATCGAGGTCTCCGCGCGCAGCACTTTCCTCCGCCGGCCAATGCCGCTCATCGCCGAATCCGACCTGAACGACCCTCGGCTGATCACAGCGCGAGAAGGCGGCGGCTACGGCCTGACCGCACAGTGGAGCGATGACTTTCACCACGCCCTCTACGTGAGCCTGACCGGCGATACCAGCGGCTACTACGCCGATTTCGGTTCACTTGCCGCCCTCGGCAAAGTGTTCGAGAGCGGCTTCTTCCATACCGGCACCCGGTCGAGCTTCCGAGGCCGAACCCACGGACATCCGATCGACACCTGGCGTACCCCGACCTGGCGACTGGTCGTCTGCTCAGACAACCACGATCAGATCGGCAATCGTGCCCGGGGTGAGCGGCTCTCAAGCAAGATCAGTCCGGCACAGCAGGCCATCGCAGCAATGGTGACGCTGCTCAGCCCCTTCACACCGATGATCTTCATGGGCGAGGAGTGGGGCGCCGCGACGCCGTGGCGCTTCTTTAGCTCCCACCCGGAGCCCGAACTCGCCGAGATGGTAAGAGCGGGCCGGCTTGAGGAGTTTGCCCAGATGGATTGGGACACCAGCGACGTGCCCGATCCCCAGGACCCGCGGACCTTCGAGGTGTCGAGGCTGGACTGGTCGGAACTCGAGCAGGCCCGGCACGCCGAGTTGCTAGACCTGACCACGCGGTTGATCAACATCCGTCGTACCTATCCAGACTTCACCGACCCGCGTTTCGACGCCGGACGGGCGCTGTCGAACGACGATGCCGGCTGGCTACTGCTCGAGCGTGGCGACATGATCATGGTTGTTAACTTCCACGACCGTCCGACCGAAGTGAATGTGGGGCACGAGGTGGATCCGGTGATCATCATCGGGGAGATCGAAGTCGCCGGCGACGTCGTCCGGCTCGGACCGCACAGTGCGCTCGCGGCCGACGGGACCCAGCACCGGGTCTTCTCTGCTCCCTGGCGTGCCACGGCTGCCCTCCGGGGCAGCTGGCCGTGACCAGCGCTGCTGCCAGCACGGCATTAGACTCACGCACCTCCCCAAGTCCCATCCCGGAGCAGAAATGACTATGCCACTGTCCGACCTCAGTCACGCAGAGCTGATGGCGCTGCACGAGGAGCAAGCCTCGGCATACAGCGCGCTGGTAGCCAAGGGGCTGAAGTTGGACCTGACGCGCGGCAAGCCCTCGCCTGAGCAGCTCGACTTATCCAATGAGCTTCTCACCCTGCCGGGAGAGGGCATTTATGTGGACTCAACCGGCACCGACTGTCGAAACTATGGCGGCACCCACGGGCTGCCCGCGATACGGACCATCTTCGCGCCGCTGCTCAACGTCCCCGTCGATCAGCTGGTCGCCGGCGACAATTCCAGCTTGTCGATCATGCACGACACGCTGGTGTACGCCCTCCTGAAGGGCACCGTTGACTCCGTTGAGCCGTGGTCGAAGGCACCGATCAAGTTCATCTGCCCGGTCCCTGGTTATGATCGCCACTTTGCGCTATGCGAGCAGTTCGGCATCGAGATGATCTCGGTTCCGCTCAGCCAACATGGGCCCGATCTCGACCGGGTACGACAACTGGTCGCCAGCGACCCTTCCATCAAGGGCATGTGGATCGTACCGATGTACTCCAATCCCAGCGGCGCAATCTACAGCGCGGAAGTCACCCGTGCACTCGTCGACATGCCGGCAGCGGGGGACTTCCGAATGTTCTGGGACAACGCCTATGCAGTGCATCACCTGACCGATGATGAGACTCCCGCGCTCGATGTGCTCGCTATGGCGGCGGAGGCCGGCCACCCGAATCGGGTGTTCCTCTTCGCCTCGACGTCCAAGATCACCTTCGCGGGCGCGGGCGTCTCGTTCTTCGCGAGCTCGCCCTCGAACGTTGAGTGGTACCTCAAGCACCTGAGCAAGCGGACCATCGGCCCCGACAAGATCAACCATCTGCGACACGCGCTCTATCTGAGGGGTGCCGACGGGGTGACCGCGCTGATGCGTCGACATCGCGAGATTCTGGCTCCCAAGTTCGACCAGGTGACATCCATCCTGAGCAAGCGCCTCGGCGATTGTGAGGCGGCAACCTGGACTGATCCTGACGGCGGGTACTTCGTCAACCTCGACGTGGCCGATGGCACGGCGACTCGGGTGGTAGCGCTGGCCAAGCAGGCGGGCATTGCGATGACGGGCGCTGGTGCGGCCTTTCCTTACGGACGAGACCCACGCGACCGGAACATCAGGATCGCGCCGTCCTTTCCCTCTTCGGAAGAGGTGGCAATGGCCATCGACGGGCTCGCCACCTGTGTGCTGCTCGCCGCCAGCGAGAAACTGCTCGCCGAGTCCTGACGTTTGCCCCCAGTACCGCCGTTCAGCTCAGCAGCACCCCGACCGCGAGGCCGAGCATGACAAAAGCTGAGCCGAGCGAGATTCGCAGCTGCCCACGACGGGTGCGAAGCAGCCGGCCGAGCAGGCTGCCGCCTCCGGCTAGCAGCAGTTGCCAGATGGCAGAGGCCAGGAATGCGCCGAGCGCGAAGAGCACCAGGGCAAGCCAAGAGGAGCCTCCGGCGCTCGAGGATCGGCCCACCACGACCGCGGCGAACGTGACCACGGTGGCAGGATTGATCGCTGTCAGCGCGACCAGGCTGAAGTAAGCGCGAGTCGGAGTTAGTTTTCTCAGCTGGGAGCGGGTTGGGATATCGCCCCGATAGCGACGAAATGCCGTCCGCATGGTGTGAACAGCTACCAGTACCAGCGTGATTGCCGCTGCATAGGTCAGCCAGCCAGAGACCTCGCTGAGCATGGCCTGCAGGCCGGTCCCACCAATCCCGGCCAGAATGGCGTACGCGCCATCGACCGAGGCAATCCCGAGGGCGGCCGCTAGGGCGGTCGCAGTGCGCTCACGCGCAGCAAGCCCGACGAGGTAGCTGCCGACAGCTCCGATGGGCATCGCCACAGCCAGGCCGGCCACAGCGCCTGCGAAGAAGTAGCTGATCATGACCGAGGTGCACGGGCAGCGACGGTCATGACCTGCACCCTCTCAGGAGGAAGTACTCGAGGACAACCGATTTGCCCGTAGCCCACATGGGTTAGAGTCACGCCCATATCCGACCCGCAAGCCTCTCGGGGTTCGACTCTCATCGCAATACTCTGTTCGACTCTCTTGTCTTGGTGTCCTATCACGATGGTGTTCGTGCGCCCTCGTACGGCTCGCCGGTTCACGTGAGCATCTGGGGAGGGGCTCCGGAGGGCAATAGCTCAATTGGCAGAGCATCGGTCTCCAAAACCGAAGGTTGGGGGTTCAAGTCCCTCTTGCCCTGCAGGCTGAGGGAACAAATCACGGCAGGAAAGGTCGTAGCGTGGCAGACAAGGAAGAGGTGGAGCCGACCGCGGAGGCGAGCTCTGCCCAGTTGTCGGACGCCAGCGAGACCAGCGCCGATCTTGAATCCCAGCAGAGTGGGCCGAACGGCGCAAAGGCGGCGAAGGATGACGCGAGCCGGAACTCTTCGTCGGAGAAGGTCTTAGAACCAGCTGGTGTTGCGGCCGCTTCGGGCGCCAAGAGCAAGACCGCTCGGGATGGCCGGACGGGCCGTGCTCCGAAGGGTGCTCCCACCACGAAGCGCGATCGGCCGGTCAAGCCGGAGCGTACAACACCGATTAAGTTCGTCCGACAATCGATCGGCGAGCTGCGGAAGGTCGTCTACCCCACCGGGCAGCAGCTCATCAACTATTTCGTCGTAGTGCTGGTCTTCGTGTTGTTTGTGATCGCCTACGTGAGCCTGCTCGACCTCGGCCTTGGCTGGGCAATCTTCAAGATTTTTAGCTGATGACCGGCAACGAACAAAGCAATGGAGACATCGACGTGCCCGAGAACTCTTCAGCCGAGGAACCGCAAGAGGGAGGGGAGCCGCTGGAAAGCCCTGCATCTTCGGAATCGGCTGAGACCACGCCGGACGACTTCGACATCGACCTTGGCAGTTACGCCTCAAGCCGCGATGACGAGGTCGGCATCAACCTCGACTTTGGTGGCGCCACTACCGAGCAGAGGCCCGAGGATGACTTCGAGCTCGACTTTGGCAGTCTCGCGACGACGACCGAAGAGCCGGAAGCAGTAACCGAGGCTGAGCCTGAGGAAGAGTCGGATGCAGCCCAGGACGCTCTCGAGGCGTTCCGCTCGGAACTGCGGGCGAAGCTAGGCGACTGGTACGTGGTGCACACCTACTC
>JBKOZG010000033.1:0-5026 GCA_046725775.1 Actinomycetota bacterium
CTGCTTAGACTCCTCCGGGAGATAACGCTTTGGTCTCATTTTATCGGGGGATTGAGAACACGTGTCTAGACCGCGCCCGCGAAGGGCAATGCGGCCGCCGCTTGCGGCGCGCATAGCACGAATGGCGATTCCAACGGCAGTGGTAACGGCTTTGGGCGTCGGTGTGGCCGGTGCGGTTATGCCGGGTGATGACCCACAAGTTGCCTATCCAGCACCAGCCTCAACGGTGTCGGCCGAGTCTTCTCCGAGCGGGACAAGTGAGCGGACGCGGGAGCCAAGCAGGCGCATTCCGCGACCGCCGGTCAAGATCGCCTCGGTGGGTAAGCCGAAGACATCTGCCTCGGAGACGATGACCCCGACCCTGTCGCTCAGGGTGATCGATAGCAAGTACGCCACCACCCAGCTGAACGTTCGGACCCAGGCAAGTGCTGACGCGTCTGTGGTCGCGGTCGTCAAGAAGGGGACCAAGCTCTCGGTCACCAAGACCATTGACAATGGATTCCGTTACGTGTCCTACCGCGACAAGGGTCGTTGGGTGAAGAACCAGTACTTGTCCGACACGAAGCCAAAGTCCACCACGTCCATCAGCAGTGGCAGTAGCAGTAGCGGTGGAAGCGGCATATCCCAAGCTCCATGTCCATCGGGATCCTCGGTCGAAGACGGCCTCACTTCTGACGCCATCCGGGTCCATCGGGCCCTCTGCCATCGCTACCCTCAGGTCTCGAGCTTCTTAGGGCTGCGGTCCTCAAGTGGCTTTCACGGGGAGGGCCGCGCTCTGGACTGCATGATTTCCGACTCGACGGTCGGTTGGGACATGGCGAGGTGGGTCCGAGCAAATGCCTCCAGATTGGGAGCAATGGAGGTTATCTACCGCCAGCAGATCTGGACGGTGCAGCGGAGCTCCGAGGGTTGGCGGCCGATGTCGGACCGCGGTTCACCGACTGCCAATCACATGGATCACGTTCACGTTTCGGTCTACGGCAACAGCGGCACTGCCTAGTTCGTGAGGTGCTTGGACTGGTCGTCTGGCGGCTGATGCTGGGCGTCTAAAGATAACGGCTTGTTTCATGGTCCGGCCGCGGCTTGTGAACCCTCGGAGCCCGACTTAGTGTTATTTCATGGCGGTGGACTTGTACCAAGTGATTCTTGGTGGTATTGCAGTCGCCATCATGGTGCTCGTCCCGATTCTGAGCGTCCTCCTCTACGATCTGCTGGCCGGGAGATGGGATGGGGCGATCCAGCGGTGGCGAGCGCGGCGATCTTCGGCAGCCGCGCATCGGCGCGCGGTACGTGAACTGCGTCACCAGCAAGGTGTTCCGATCGAGCAGCTTGCCGCCGACCTGCGGCGGTTGCGGGCGATTCTCGGTACCGATGCCCACCGCTCCGCCGCCCACCAGATGGGCAATCGGCTCGCGTACGACAAGTTGCTCATGCAGGTCTGCGGGATGCTCGAGATCGAACATGATTTAGCCGGTGACTCCATTGGCTTCGAACGCGACATCGAACGGATTCGGATCGAAGCGGAGTTGGAGCGTGCCGGGCTCATCCTGAGCGATCGACGGTTTGGCCAGGCGGCCTGAACGCGCAGAAGCGTTGGCGCAAGCACAGGTTTGCCTAGCCCCCGCAGGCGCCCGCTCCATAGTTGACCGGAATATCTGTGGCGATGCTGACGTTTTCCAGTCAAATATTCAGTACCAAGCGTCGAATATCGAAAGGATGGTCGCTATGTCACACCTCTTTAAGGCCATCTGTAGCCACCGTGAGGCAAGTCGCACGCGTCGGGAGTTGAACCGCGCGATCAGCAATGCGACAACGCCGGCGATGCGCGACGAGTTGATCATAGTTGCGCAGCGCGCTGGCAACGTCCTCTAACAGACGGGCAACTGGCAGGGCTCTCATCCGGGTTCAGGATGGGGGCCCTTGTCATGCCTGCGGCGCTCAGGCGGCGGCCGCGAATCCCTTCGCGACGTTGTGGCTCAGCTCGGCCAGAGCCGGCAGGAGCAGCACCGCACCCAGGATTAGGCCGACACAATTGACGACGAGGAATCCGCCGACCCACAGACTGGCCGGGACCCGGGTCAGCCGTGCAAGCTGATCCGCATCCGAGTGGCGCGCCCGCCCGCCTCGCCGTTGCTGGATGAGTTCGAGCACCGGTCTCGGGGCAGCGAGCAGCAGCGTCCACGTCAGCACGTAGGCCAGGCTGGACTGCATGGCTGCAGGAAGGTACCAGCTGACCAGGATCAGCACGACCGCACCGCCAACGACGAGGACGAATCCGTAGAAGTTGCGGATCTGGACCAGCAGCAGCGCCAGCAAGATCACAAAGAGCCAGAGCAGCCCGAGACTGTGCCCAGCGATCAGCAGGCCAACCGCGCCCAACCCGACGACGGCCGGTCCGAGGTATCCGGCGAGGAGCATCGTCACCATTCCGGGGCCACCGGCTCGGCCGCTGGAAACGGTCAATCCAGAGGTGTCCGAGTGCAGCCGGATGCCCTGCAGGCGACGGCCGGTCAACAACGCTGCGACACCGTGGGCGCCCTCGTGTGTGATTGTGACCAGCATCCTGGTGTACGGCCAGATAGCGCGTGGGAAGACGAGAGCACCGGCGAGCACGGCTGCGAGCGCGACCACGATCGGCGTCGGCGGCGGCTGCACCGCAATCGCCCGCTGCAACACCTCAATAAGGAGCTCCACACTTCCAAGCATGACGGACGCGCAGACAGCAGGCCGTCATTCCGTCCTGAGGCGGCCGCCATCAGCACAAGTCTCAGAGACTGCTGCTCCACAACAGCCCGGTCGCTCCACCCAACCGCGCGCCGAACGCAATGGTCTGAGCGTCTGTCAAGCTGCTGACGAAGTCGATGATCCCGCGCCCCCTGGCCATGCGGGCCAGCTCAGCATCGGAGACTTTCCCGCCGAGCCACTCCGGATGCTCCCTGGCGACAGTCTGGTACGCATAGCTTGCGGCGGTCACCAGGTCAAGCAGCCGTCGCGGCGCGCGGCCTGCGTCGATCCGGTCGGAGAGCCACTCCTCAAACGCCAGCACGAGGTGTTCGACAGTCTGCTCCTGGCCACGCTGCAGCATCGCCAGGTCGGGCCGGTCCAATATGAAGTACTGGTTGACGAACTTCAGCACCGACACTTGATGCCATGCCGACGAATCCATCGAGACATAACCGGAGCGGACGTCGGGATGCGGGTTCGGACTGACGGAACTGATCAGATGGTCGATCCACCGCGACGTGAACGCCGAAAGGGCACGATCGGCGGCCATCGATCCGTCGTAAGGCGTGGCCAGCACGCCGTCGACGAACTCCTCGCCAACCGTCCGCACTGCAGTCGCAAAGATGTCCTCGTCAAAGATCCACTCGTCCCTGTCGCTCAGCCGCCGCCGTAACCGTTCCAGGCCAGCTCCCGGCTGGCGGCGGGCACGGACCAGCTCGTTGTCGTCAAGAGCAGCAAAGGCTGCACGTCCGGTCTCCCATGATCGAAATTCGCCAGAGACCGGCGAGAACTGCAGTACCCCGGAGCGATGAAAGTCCTCGACGTCGTGCAGGGAGTACGCGATGTCATCGGCAAGATCCATCACCGAGCACTCCAAGGTCTGCCGACCGATCGGCAGCTCCGGAAAGGCGACGAGCGCATCCAGCATCTGCGGCAGGTCGATCAGGTAGGCCGAGAACTTGGCCGCTCCGCTGGTGCCGCGAGCGTGCCCGGCGCCGCGCGGAGGAATGGGCCAATCGACTGGGTGGGGATCGGGATATGAGAAGCAAGCCCAGGGATACTTCAAGACTGCAGCGCGGGTAGCGGCGGTGAGGTTGAGGCCCAGATCGCCGGGACCCAGGACCTCCAGCTCGGTCAGTACCCGGAAGGTCTGCGCATTTCCCTCGAAACCATCTGCCAACCCGAACCGCTCCCGCGCCAATCGCTCAAGAACGCGCTCACCCAAATGGCCAAACGGAGGATGGCCAAGATCATGAGCAGTAGCTGCCGCCTGTACCACAACATGATCAAGACCCCCAAGATCAAGAAGCTGATTCTGATCTTGAGTGCTGAGTAATCGCACAGCTATCGCTCGAGTAACTCCCGTCACCTTGATCGTGTGGGTGAGCCGGTTGTGTACGACTCCGCTGGTTGCCATGGAGCTGACCACCTGTGTGACGTCGGCCAGCCGTGAGAGGGCGCGCGCGAACCGAATCCGCTCTAAGTCGGTGCGCAATTCCGACTCGCCCGGTGCGTACCCGCGGTCCGGCTCCGGACGGGACCTGGCCAGCCGGGGACTCATGTGCCGCACGCTACCGAACGGTCCAGCAGGGCACTCCCCTGTGGCACAGGTCATTGAGGTGAGCAAGGCTGGCTCAGTAGTGTGACCTGAATACCAGAGCTGCGAGCGTCGGCATTGCGCGAGCAGCTCCAAAGAGCGCCGAAATGACGAGGGGACCGAATGAGCCAGCCCGTAGATCCGACGACGACCCCGGCCTGGGCACGGCTGACGGCCCTCCACGAAGCTCTGGAGCCTGACCTGCGCGGCTGGTTCGCCGCCGATCCGTCCCGGGCGAAATCGCTCACCTTCGCAGCGGGCGATCTGTACGTCGACCTCTCTAAGAACTTGATCAACGCCGACATCCTGAATGCCCTTGTTGATCTTGCTGACCAGGTGGGTTTGACGGACCGTCGCGATGCCATGTTTGCAGGCGAACACATCAATGTCACCGAGGACCGTGCCGTCCTGCACACTGCGCTGCGTGCGCCTGCGGGATCCAGTCTGGTCGTCGACGGGACCGATGTCATCCCCGACGTACACAAGGTGCTCGCCAAGGTGTACGCCTTCGCTGAGAAGGTACGCAGCGGCGAATGGGTCGGCGTCACTGGCAAACCGATCACTACGGTGGTGAACATCGGGATCGGTGGATCCGATCTTGGACCGGTGATGGTGTACGAGGCCCTCCAGCCGTACGTGAAATCCGGGCTGCAGGCGCGATTCGTTTCCAACATCGACCCGACTGACGTGGCGGAGAAGACCAAG
>JBKOZG010000025.1:0-4606 GCA_046725775.1 Actinomycetota bacterium
ATGCCGAGACGTTCTCCACCACGGTCGCCGGTGGCACGCTGATGCTGACGCGCTCGATGCTACAGGGAATCGGGGGTTGGCCCGCCGGCCCCCGACGTGTTGATCGTCTGCTCATCGAGGCGGTCGAGGCAGCGGGCGCGCCGATCTACCGCTTGCACGGCTTGGGATATTTGCTCAGGCGGGATTCCCACGCCACGAACCATACGTGGCTGGCGGAGGACGACTATTTCCTCGCCCAAGCCGTCGACCAGCGGCCGGGCCTCGACCTGAGGTTCGCCGGGGTCGTCGCATGAAGCCGGTGCACGGCAACGATTGGTCTGCGTTGGTGCCGCCGGCCAGTGCCCGGTGGACGCCCACCCGGCGCGTGTCGATCTGCATCCCGGCCCGCAACCCGTCGAACCTGCGACATGTGCTTCATGCATTGGCGCTCCAGACCTACCCTTGCGCCTTGATGGAGGTCGTCATCGCCGACGACGGCTCGGACCCACCGATTACCGCGAAGGGCGATTATCCATTCCCGGTCTCGATTGTGCGGCTCAAGCGGACACTGGCATTCGGTGCGGGTCGTGGGCGCAATGCGGCGGCCCGCCGAGCGACCGGCGACTTGCTTGTGTTCCTGGATGCCGACATTGTCCCAGAGCGCCAAGTCATCGCCTCTTATGCGCGATGGTTCCTGGATCGCCCCGATGTCATGGCAATGGGTATTTGTCGGTTCGCCGACATGGAGGAGCTGACCGACGAGGAGTTTGGTCGCCTGGTCGCGGAGGACGGCCTCGGCGCTCATTTCGCGGGCAAGGAGATCGACGACCAGGAGTGGCGCGAGAACACGTTGCGCCGCACCAATGACCTCCGGATCGAGGCTGTCGACGCGTTCCGCATCGCGATCGGTGCGACGTTCGCGATAACGGCAGCCCAGTTCTGGGCGACCGGAGGGTTCCGCGAGCTCGGCATCCGCGGCATCGAGGACACGGAGTTCGGCTACCGCGTACACGCCAACGGGGCCGTGATGGTGTTCGACCGCGACGCCGTCCACTGGCACCAGGGTCGTCGGAACATGAACCTCGACCTCAAGGAGCAGATCCGTCGCATGCGCAGGCCCTACGTCGAGCGACTGTTGCCGGTGCCGGGCTTCCGCGGGAACGTACCCGACCCGCTCGACCGTCCGGTGCACACGGTTCCGCGCACGGTCGTCCACGCGGGCGGGGACGCCGAGCGGCTGAAAGATTTACGCGACCGGGTTGACCCCGACCACGTGGTCGTGGGAGCCGATGAGGTTGCCCAGGCGCTCGACGGCATGCCGTTTGTCGCCTCGTTCTGCGACGTCTGGCTCCCGGCCGAGGCTGCCATCTCGGAACGCTCGATTCGACTCATCACCCGTGAGCTCGAAGGCCGCGGCGTCGGCACGATCCTGATCCACGCACCGTCTGGTTCAGTGCTGGTGGCGATGCGGACTCGGGTGCATCGGCGCGTCTGCAACGACGTCGGCTTGAGGCCGGACGCCTGTCCCAAGCCGGAGCTCGTGAGCGCAGCGGTAGCCGCCTTCGGGGTTTGGCACATGGCCGCCAGCGCGGCCGAGATCACCTGGAGTGCCTCGCCTGGTGACGCGACCACACCCACAGGCCCACTCGCATCGCACCGGCTGTTGGATCAGGGTTCTGGGACGATCTGATGTCTTGGGTCGGCGAGGATGTTCGCAGCTGATCGGTCATTTTACGAGGAGGGCTCGCACCACTGCCTGCCCCATTGGTGCGCAAAGGATGCCTCGTAGAGCTTCACGTAATTGATCCGGTAGGGGCTCCTAGCCGCCCACTTGAGCGCCTCATCGGCAAGCAAGGACCGGTGCTCGACGGCCATCGGCTCCGCGCTGCCTGTGATCAGCTCGGCTTGGGCTTGCTCCCAGATCAAGTAGGCAGGCGACACGCGCTCGTCTGGATCGCGCTCACCGTAGAAGGCCAGACGAACGCCCCGACCAAGACGGCCAAGGCGGCGGGCACTGCAACGATGGCAGCGCGCCGGAACGGATCCGGCAGGCGGATCGCCCCGGTCGGGGTATTCGTCCAGCACGTCATCTACCGACTGGGGATGCAGTTCGCCTTCTCGACAGGCGTCCCGCTGTTCGTCGTGCATGGCATCGTGAAGGTTGACCGGCGAAAGCAGCCAAGGCAACAAGCAAGCCCACTACGCGGATCGTGGCGAGTAGCCAAGGCAGCCAAAGACGGGACGCGCTGTATGGACCGGATCACCGGGCGAGTATAAAGAGGAGAGGCCCTGCGCACTGGCGAAGCACTCGCAGCGGCGTCCCACCTGCCCAGCGCGAATGACAGCAGTGTGATTCATCCCCATGTTGTGGATAAATCTGTGGAGATCGCGCCTCGGGTGCCGGAGCGGCTAGGGCTGGACGATTTCAGGGCTCTCCCAGAACCACGTGGTGACCAGCCGCTTACGGGCGAGAAGTCCGCCAATGACCATGATCAGACCGGCCAGCAAGGTGGGCAGCCAGGCGTAGCCCAGCAAAGTGGGCACGCCGGCGTTTGTCAGCAGTTGGTGCCCGAGCACGACGGTTGACGCGCCCAGCAACAGCGACACGCCAGACACCATCACCAGGCGCCGTGTCCAGCGCCCGACATCTTCGACAATGAGCACCCAGAACGATGCCAAGCCGGTGATCAGACCGATCTCCTGGAAGGCCAAGCCGAGGTAGGTAATGCTGATCCCCAGACCCACAGCGGCGACGCTGGTGGCGCCTTGAAATGCCTCCGCGTTGGGATTGGCGATCAAGAAGAAGCGTGTGGCTGGGATCAGGGAGCGCCCGGGCAGGACCGTGGCCGCTTCCACCAAAACATGCGGCACTACCGCGCTCATGATCATGAGAAGCAGTGCGGAAATACCCATGACGGTCCGCCCAACTTGTGCGCGCCGGCGACGCTCGAGCTCATCGGGAGTCAGCCGGATCATCGTGCGTCCCGTCCCATCTCTGCTTGCATGGCCTGCGACAAGTCTCGGCCTGCGTTCAAGCCTTCTTGAACCGGACTCTACGACGTCAGGCCTGGATAACCACAAGCTTCACGTGCGCAGTAACCGCATCGTGCAGTTTCACGCCGACCGTGTGCAGGCCGACGGTCTTGATCGGCTCGGCGACTTGTATGGCGCGCTTGTCGACCAGCGGCCCGCCGGCCTTCTTGATGGCGGCCGCGATGTCGCCAGCGGTGACCGCTCCGAACAGCCGGCCAGTATCGCCTGCCCGCGCAGCCAGATCGATCGTCAGACCTTCAAGCTGCTCGCGCACTTCCTGGGCATGATCCAGGCCGCGGATCTCGCGGGCGTCGCGGCTGCGCTTGATGCCAGCAATCTGCTTCTCGCCGCCGCGAGTCCAGCGAATGGCGAAGCCGCGTGGAATGAGGAAGTTGCGCCCGTAACCGTCCTTGACCTCGACGACGTCGCCGGCCGCACCGAGCTTGTCGACGGCGGCAGTCAGGATGAGCTTCATGCCAGCACCTTTCTTCTGTGAGCTGCTCGCGCATCGCGCGCATGGATCCGCCTACTTCGTCGTTGCTCGCAGAGGAAAAGGCGCCTCTGCTCGCTCCTCCTCAGCACGGCGCGCGAGCGATCTTCCGACGCTCGCAGCACTTCAGCGCGCCGTCGAGGCGTACGGCAACAGCGCCACCTCACGAGCGTTCTTGATGGCGATCGCAACCCGACGTTGCTCTTGTACGGAGAGGCCGGTCACCCGGCGCGCCCGGATCTTGCCGCGTTCGGAGATGAACTTGCGCAGAGTCGCGACGTCCTTGTAATCGATGTTTTGACCAGCACGCAGCGGGTTGGCCTTCTTCTTCAGCTTGCGCTGTGCTGGTGGGACTGTGGCCATTGTGGTGCTCTCCTTTCCGAGCCCGGCGCGGCTGTCAACCGATGGCCGGAATGTGCCTTGGTGTTTTTAGTTCAGGAATCAGAACGGGGGCTCGTCGCTCTGCGGTGTTGCCCACGGATCCGAACCTTGGGAGGGACGCGCACCGGCGGCGCTGGGTGCGCCGCTTGCCCATGGGTCATCGCCGCGACCGCCACCGGTCGGCCGGTTGCCAGCGCCGCCTTGGCTAGTGCCGCTCGCATTCCGGGTCACCTTCGCGGTCGCGTAGCGCAGTGCCGGGCCGATCTCGTCCACGTCAATCTCGAAGACCGTACGCCGTTCGCCGTCTCGGGTCTCATAGCTGCGCGACCGCAGCCGGCCTTGGACGATGACCCGCATGCCTTTCTGCAGTGATTCAGCAACGTTCTCGGCGGCCTGGCGCCAAACCGCGCAATTGAGGAACATCGCATCGCCGTCCCGCCATTCGTTGGTCTGACGATCGAACGTGCGTGGTGTGGACGCGACAGTGAAGTTCGCGACCGCCGCGCCCGATGGGGTGAAGCGCAGCTCCGGGTCAGCGGTGAGGTTGCCGACCAATGTGATGGTGGTTTCGCCTGCCATGAGAGTTCTCCGTGGTGATGAGCGTTGATGGAATCTTGGTTTGCCGCCGAGGGCTTGAGCCAGGTGAGTCGAGCCCACTGCAGCGAGCATTGTCAGCCTGCCAGCCGATACTGACGCTACGTGCCAGCGAGGAAGAAAATGTGG